>JAEKKE010000318.1 GCA_019510535.1 Acidobacteriota bacterium | reverse complement strand
CGCCGGCACCGAGAAGAAACAGGTGGCTCCGCCGGAGCTCCTGGAGGAAGCCTTCGAGCTAAACATGCAGCTTGAAGAGATGAGGATGAACAAGCAGATGGGCGACGATGATCCTCAACTGCGCAAAGACCTCGAAATCGCAAAGGCGAATTTCGAAGGCATGCTCGCCGGCGCACAGACCGAGCTCGAATCGCTATGGTCCAAATGGGATACAGCCGTCGATGCAGGCGACGATGCCGCAAAGACCAAAGCTCGCGACGGCATGGTGGCTCTACTCAACCGCCGCAGCTACATTCGCAATCTGGTGCGCGACGTCAACGCGGCGCTGGAATAATTACCCGACGTTCTTAGGTGGGAGCAGCGGGCTTCAGCCCGCTGATTTCAGACTTACTAATCAATGGGCTTTAAACCGTGGGCTGAAGCCCACGGCTCCCACCTGCTTCACATCTTTACCCACGGGTTATACGTCCCTACATGCCACAGATATCCCTCAGGATCTCGGCACGTAAACCCTTTGCCGCCGTAGAACTTTTCTTCGAGATCGAAGACCATCTCTGCTCCCGCAGCCTTTGCGAGTGCATATACCGCATCGCAGTCGCTGACCACCAGCGACACACTCCTGGTCTCGCGTCCGCCAATCTCCTGCGGAGTCACGGCATAAGGGGTATAGGGAGTTTCATTCTGCGCCGATCCAAGCATGATCATGCCATTGCCAAAGGTAAGCTGCGCGTGGTCGACGCGTACACCATCGGCGTTCATGTATACGGCATTCCTTTCGAAGCCGAGCGCGGTACAAAACCTTCTTGGAAAAAACGGAAATCCTCTTACAACACAAGATGATTTGCCCACGGTCGTTCCACACGGGAATAGGCCGTCGGACTGATGCCCGAGAACTCATAAAACTCATTCGCGAAATGCGACTGATCGTAGTACCCGCACTCCAACGCCAGCTCTGCCCACGGCAATTCCGTCCCCTGATGTAGCTGCTGGACCGCCCGTTGAAACCGCAGGATCCGCAGGAACGCCTTCGGGGACACACCAATCTCCTCGCGAAACAGATCGCGCACTCTGCGATCGCTGAGGCCCGTCGCCTTACTCGCCTCTGCCAGCGAGCACGCCGTCGCATGCCGCCGGATCTCCAGCAACATGGAACGTACCGCCGGGTGCAGGGATGCGGCTCCCAGCCTGCCGCGCAAGAACGATTCGAGCACGGCAAACTTCAACTGCGGACCGGAGACCTCCATCAGGCGCTCGCGGAGCGTTGCGGCATCCTTACCGAGTAACGATTCCAGATCTGTCTCTTCGCCGCAGAGTTCCGTTGCAGGCTCCGCGAAGAAACGCCGCTGCCCGCCTGGAGCAAAGACCACACCGACCATCTCTTCGGTGTCCGCGAGGTCGATGGTCTGGTACCCGTGTTGCAGCCCAACCAGAAGCGACGGAGCCTGCAGGAAACGCTCTCCGGAACGGAGAACCCCATGACAATGCGCACGCGCGAGGTTGATGACGATCTGCGTGTCACCATTCGGCAGGACGCGCTGCAAGGTGCTGACCATGCCGGGTGTACGGACGTACCAGAGCGTCTTCACCCATCCCGCGAGCGGGGCCTTCGGCTTGTGTTCGAGGTATGTCACGCATCGTCCTTTGTCGTGCCGTCATCAGAAGAATGCGACAATAGTATGTTGCGCCTCTGCGGCCGTCAGCCGCCAGTGGACCCTTGTTTATGGCAGATCTTTTACAGATTGAGAGCATTCAGCCCGCGGGCCGCGTGGTCGGTATCGACCTCGGCACAACGAACTCCCTCGTCGCCTTTATGGAAGGCGAGAAGCCGGTGGTCATTCCGGGCGAGGATGGATTGAACCTTGTCCCCTCGGTGGTCGCGTTGACCGGCGAAGGCGCGGTCGTAGGCAATCCGGCGCGCACCACCTTGCTGATCCACCCGGGTAGCGCTGTCTACTCCGCCAAGCGGCTGATGGGACGCGGTCTGGAAGATATCCAGGAGGAGCTGAAGCTCTTCCCCTTCCACATCTCCTCCAGGGCCGGCGAGGTATTGCGCCTGAAGGTCGCTGACCGTGAGATGACGCCACCGGAAATCTCCGCTCTGGTTCTCGGCCAGTTGAAGAGGAACGCCGAGCGCTTCTTCGGCCAGCCGGTCACCAAGGCGGTCATCACCGTTCCCGCGTACTTCAATGACGCGCAACGGCAGGCCACCAAAGATGCCGGCCGCATCGCCGGCCTTGAAGTGCTGCGCCTGGTCAACGAACCCACAGCCGCTGCTCTGGCCTATGGCCTCGACCGCGCCAAGGAAGGCATTGTGGCCGTCTACGACCTTGGCGGCGGAACCTTTGACGTCTCGATCCTCAAGCTGCACGAAGGCATCTTCGAAGTTATCTCCACCAACGGAGACACGCACCTCGGTGGCGACGATATCGACCACCTGCTGCTGGCGATTGCGCTCGATGAGATCGCTAACGAGATCGATCCCGCGCTCGCCGCCAATCCGCAGACCGTACAGGCTGTGCGCAAGGCCGTGATCGATGCCAAGATCGCTCTCTCCTCGGAACAGGAGACGCGGATTGATGCTGCACTGCCCGGCGGCCGCAAATACCAGCGCACGATCACACGCGACCAGTTTGAAAGCCTGATTGTCGACGTTATCGCGCGCACCGCCGGTCCGGTGAAGC
Source organism: Acidobacteriota bacterium (assembly GCA_019510535.1). Classification (GTDB taxonomy): domain Bacteria; phylum Acidobacteriota; class Terriglobia; order Terriglobales; family Acidobacteriaceae; genus Terriglobus. The sequence continues at coordinate 5,329 of JAEKKE010000318.1, read as the reverse complement.
AGGCCCTGAAAGACGCCGCCCTGCAACCGGATCAGATCGAAGAGGTCGTCCTCGTCGGTGGCTCCACCCGCATTCCTGCAGTACGCGCTCTTGTAGATACGCTCTTCGGCCTGAGCGCACGTGGAAGGAAAGCTCACACCGAGCTCAATCCTGATGAAGTCGTGGCTCTCGGCGCGGCCGTGCAGGCCGACATTCTTGCCGGCGGTTCGGCCGCGACCGAAGATCTGCTGCTGCTTGACGTCACTCCGCTCTCGCTTGGCATTGAAGCGCTCGGCGGTGTCGTCGCTAAGATCATCCAGCGCAACTCCACCATTCCGGCAAGCGCGACCGAGCACTTCACCACCGGTGTCGACGGACAGACCAACGTCGCCATCCACGTGGTGCAGGGCGAGCGCGAGCTGGCCAAGGACTGCCGCTCTCTGGCGCGTTTCGACCTCAAGGGAATTCCTCCAATGACCGCCGGCATGCCGCGCATCGAGGTGAAGTTCCTTATCGACGCCAACGGCATCCTGCATGTCAGCGCTCGCGAACAGCGCAGCGGCAAAGAGGCGGAGATCGAGGTGAAGCCGACCTACGGCCTCACCGACGAGCAGGTGGAAGAGATGATTCTCTCGAGCTTCGACAATGCCGAAGCCGACCTCGCCGAACGCCAGTTGATCGAAGCAAAAAACGAAGCCGCCACGATCACCGATGCGGTCGAGAAGGGCAAGAAGCATCCTGCCTGGCAGCAGTTGACTGCCGATGAGCTCGCCGCTATCAAGATCGCCGAAGTCGAACTCGAAGCCTCGCTGAAGGGTGGAGACTACAAGATCATTCGTAGGGCAATCGACGGCCTGGATAAAGCCACCCGCCGCTTCGCGGAACTGATGATGGACTCCGCCGTTGCCGGAGCGCTGACCGGGCAAACCATGGATGCCGCGGGTGAGAAAATGGGAGAGGGCCCAACGGCGCCGCACCCATTCGCACCTGCACACATCAGCGAATCGAAGCCCGAAGAAAAGAAGGACTAAAAGATATGTCAGATACCACAAATCTTCCCGAGGTTGACCTCAGCAAGCCGCCCGCTGCTGACATGGTGCGCGTAACGTTTTTGCCCGAGGGCAAGACGGTGGAGTTCAAGTTCGGCACGATGCCCTACGATCATCATGGCAAGCCGATGAGCTTTTTGGATGTGGCCGAGAACTATCACATCTTCCTGGACCACGCCTGCGGAGGCTCCTGCGCCTGCACCACATGCCATGTCTATGTGAAGGAAGGCGCGGAGGGTCTCTCTGAACCTGAAGATGATGAACTGGACCGCATCGACCAGGCTGCTGGACCTCAACTGAACTCCCGCCTGGGCTGTCAGGCCATCATTACAAAGCCTGGAAGTTATACGGTGGAGATCCCAAGCTGGAATCGAAACTACGTCAGCGAAGGTAAACCGCTGGCGCTGGCGAATGAGAAGAAGGACTGATCTAGTGCTTTCGTTTTAGCACGGCAGATTACTTAAGGAACCTTAGTTACCCATTAACCGGTGACTGTAAGCTAGGTACTCGTACCAAAACGGGAAAGCTTCACAATCCACACAGGGCGGCCCCTCCACGGACCCTCTATTGTTCCTGACAATAGTGCCATGGTGCCGATGCCTCCTGTCAGCGAATTGTCATGGGGGGCGGATTTTTCGCTCCGAGCCATGGTCAGGGCGCTACCTGGTGTGCTCCTGTTATTCGACCGGAATGGTCTGATCCTCGCAGCCAGCGGTGGGGCAGAGGCCTTTTTTGACTATTCAGCCGATGAGCTGATCGGCAAAGAAATCGAAACGCTTCTTCCCGAATTCCGCAGACGCGGGCACTCTGAAGCCGCCAAGAGCCATGCGGAGTTCACCGCCATCTCCAGACACGGTACGGCAATTCCTGTGGAAGTGCGGCTGGGGATTCTGGACGGCGCTTCGGGTGATCCGTTCCTGGTCACCATTACGGATCTCTCCGCGCGTAAAGAGCTGGAGATCTCTTTGAAACACAGCCGGCTCGAGATGGAGCGGCTGCGGGATATGTTGGCGGAAAAATCCGTCAAGCTGGGTCACTCCGAAGAGAACCTTCGGAATAACCGCGAAAAGTTCCGCTATCTCTTCGAACGCAATCCGTTGCCCATGTGGCTCTACTCGCAAGAGACCCTGCGCTTTCTGGAAGTGAATGAGGCAGCGCTGAACCGCTACGGCTACACCCGTGAAGAGTTTCTGTCGATGACGCTTCAGGACATCCGCCCTGAAGGGGAGATGGAGCGGCTACGGAAGAACCTTGGATCTGTCGACCGTGACAGCTACCAGCGAAGCAGGAACTGGCGGCACCGGACGAAGGACGGCAAGCTGATCGAGGTCGATATCTTCAGCCATGCGGTGGTCTATGAAGGGGCACCGGCACGCATGGTTGTGGCGCTGGATGTAACGGAACGCAATACGACCGAAGCGCAGTTGCGGCGATCGCAGAAGATGGATGCCATTGGCCAATTGACCGGTGGCATCGCCCATGACTTCAACAATCTGTTGATGATCATCCTGGGAAACCTGGAAGGCATCGCGGATGAGGCTGCGGACAATCACCGTATTCGGGAGATGGTAGACGATGCACTCTCTTCCGTCGCCCGTGGAGCCGGTTTGACGCGGCGCATGCTCGCCTATGCGCGGCAGCAGTCTCTCGAAGCAAGAATCGTCGATCTTCGCTCACAGGTAAGCGAGATGGCCGATCTGCTGGCGCGCAGCCTGGGGGAAGAGATCCGGGTGGAACAGCGACTGCCCGACGATCTATGGAAGACGCGCGTCGATCCGAGTCAATTGGAGAGCGCCATCCTGAATCTGGTCGTCAATGCACGCGATGCGATGCCGCACGGTGGAACGATCATCATCTCCGGTAGAAATCACACGATGGACGCAACCGAGGCTCTCGTCCATGAGCTGCCCGCCGGCGACTACATTGTTCTGGATGTAAAAGACACAGGTACAGGTATCTCGCGCGAAGATCTGGAACATGTTCTGGAACCATTCTTCACCACCAAGCCCGTGAACAAAGGCACAGGCCTGGGTCTCAGCATGGTGTATGGATTCGCAAAGCAGTCAGGCGGCCAACTAGGCATCACCAGCGAGCTGGGCAGTGGAACTGTCGTCAGTCTCTATCTGCCGCGCTTCCACGAACAGACAGAGACGACTGCCGCGGAACCACCCGCCTCAGGCCTCGTTCACTCCGGCCCCAGGAAGACCGTTCTCCTGGTAGAAGACGACTCGTCAATTCGCAAGATGCTAGAACGCCTGCTGAACCATATGGGCTATGAGGCATTTGCCGCAGAGGATGGCCCCAGCGCCATGGCTCTCTATGAGCGGCTTGGTGAAATCGATATGCTTATCTCCGATGTCGTGCTTCCGAACGGAATGAGCGGTGTCGAGATAGGGGCACAGATCACGGCGAAACAACCGACCATACCTGTGATCTACATGTCCGGGTACACGCGCAATGAATTGAATCAAAGTGCTCTGAATGACGAGAAAATCTTCCTGCTGCAGAAACCATTCCGCCGCGAAGATCTGACGCGCGCCATTCAGCTTGTTACCAGCTCCGCGACAAAACAAGCCTGAGGGACTACGCCCCCATAGTAGACGTAGAGACAGGGAGAATTAGTGGTGTTCTGTCCAAAGTGCGGCGACGAAATGGAATGCGTCAATGGACTATGGGCTTGCAGGCAAGGAGAAATGCCTCTCAGCCCTCGCATGTCTGAGGACTTCACTGACGTTTATATCCTGAAGAATCGCCACTCCGAACGTCGGCCAATCACTCGACGAATTTCTATGGCATTTGATAGAACTCCACCCTCACAAGACGGTGGACGGAAGCTGGAGATGATTGCCCTCTCGTCTTAGAGCATTTTCCGCATCTATGGGCGTCTTCCGGCAATGAAAACGCCACTGCACGGCTCTTCCGGGATATCCAGTAACAGGGAAAATGCTCCAGTCAAGCTGGACAAGATCAGGAGGCGGCGCCGTTGGCTGCTGCCCTTTCCTGGACGCGCCGGGCGACCACCCAGGCGTATTGGACAGCAGAACAGGGAGCAATGATGGAGATTGCACGCAACAGCAGATCGATCGGAATCTGAAACGGAAGCCACATCCATACCTGTTGCACCAGGATCAGAATGACCGTGACGATCTGAACAGCGGTATTCACCTTGCCCAGCATGCTGGGAGGAAAGTCGCGCAGCGTATTGGTGACATACAGCAGGGTGCAGACCAGCAGAATGCCGAGATCGCGGCTAAAGACCAACACTGTCACATAGCGCGGCACCAGCCCCTCATGCGTCACCACCAGAAATAACGTGGAGAGCAGCAGCTTATCCGCGATGGGATCGAGGTACTGGCCCAGAGTGGTGCGCTGCGCCAGCTTGCGCGCCAGCATGCCGTCGAGACCGTCGGAGATGCCGGCCGCCACAAAAAGGACGAAGGCGCCGGACCAGTTGCCGTCGAAGATTTCGATCACAAGAAACGGCACCAGAAAGAGCCGCAACAGCGTGAGCAGATTGGGAGCCGTACGAAACTGTGCGAAGACGTTCAAAGTACTTAGCTGAATCTTAGCTGAAGCGGCCTCTTGTACCTCGGAAAGCATGGGGGCCATCCTACACCCCGCGCCCCGTTCGAGACTCAGTCGGGACATACTTTGGTACAATTAGGGGGTGGGCGTCTCCTGGATGTACTCGATGTACTCCTGGATGCCTCCGACCTCGCAGGCGCGTAGCTCAGTTGGTTAGAGCGCTACCTTGACACGGTAGAGGTCAGCGGTTCGAATCCGCTCGTGCCTACCATCCCTTTCAACAACTTAAAGAATCTCCCAGGATTCTGCGCCGCTCCACCTCGCTCCAATAAGGAGCTAAGTGCTTGCATTCATTTGGGGTGACGTGTCAGTTCGCGGACGAGAGCATGGCTTTTTTACGTTGAACAATGACCGTATGTCATCGACATCGAGCGACAGGACTTCGTGTGTGCACGGGTCTATATGAAAGCGCTAAAGCTCTGCAGCTACTTGCCTTTTTAAGCCAGATAGAAGCCCGCCGGGACCAGAAAGATCGTTAAGATTACGGAAACCGCAAGCCCACCGATCAGCGCTTGCGCGAGCGGCGCATACGATTCGCTTCCCTCACCCAGCTTCAACGCCATCGGCAGCAGGCCAATCAGCGTCGCCAGGGATGTCATGAGAATGGGCCGCAAACGAACTCGGCAGGCAAGTGTGATCGCCTCACGGACATTCTTTCCCTGCTTCATCAGATGATGGGCAAACTCGACGATCAGAATGCTGTTCGAGAGTGCGAT
>JAEKKE010000566.1 GCA_019510535.1 Acidobacteriota bacterium | reverse complement strand
GTCGTCAATGTCGTTGGCACCTCGACCTGCATCATCGCCATGGCGGAGAAGACGCAGCTCGTCCCCGGCGTCTGCGGTGTGGTCCCAGGCAGCGTTGACCCGCATCTCACCGGTATTGAAGCGGGCCTGTCTGCCGTCGGCGACATCTTTGAAGCGATTGCCCGCCGTGCCGGGAAGAATGTGAAGGAACTGGCACAGGGCCTCGAGAGCTATCGTGCCGGCCAGACCGGTCTGCTGCGCCTGAGCTGGGACAACGGAGACCGCACTGTTCTGGTCAATCCGGAGCTGGGCGGCATGACCCTCGGCTGGAACCTCATTCATACGGCACAGGACGAGCTGCATGCCGCGATCGAAGGCACGGCCTTCCACACGCGCATCATCCTGGAGCGCATGGAAGAGTATGGCGTACCGGTGGAACGAGTGATCAACGGGGGCGGCATTCCGCAGAACAACGCAACCCTGAACCAGATCTATGCAAATGTTCTGAACAAGCCGGTGCTCGTGCCTGATGGTGTGCCAACCAGCCTTGGTTCCGGCATCATCGCGCTGGTTGCTGCCGGGGTTTACCCGTCGATCGAAGCTGCACAAGCCGCGCTCTGCCTGCCGTTCAAGACCTACATGCCAGAGGCGAAGGTGGCGGATGTCTATGAGCGCCTGTACGCGCTCTACCGTAAGGTGTACTTTGCTTTTGGACGTCCGGATGCATCGGCGGCGGTTCTGGGAGATGTTCTTCCCCAGCTTCGCGAGATCGCCCGGGAGAGTCTGGAGCAATTCTCCTAATACTGTAGTGTTGGATAAATCTGCGAATGCCGTTTTCTTCGAAGGAAAACGGCGCAAACAGTCAAAGCTTCGCTCTACACCTTTAGGAGAAATGCTCTGGCGATGGACACAACAGGCAACGCCTGAAGCACACGAGGAGAAACGGATGTTCAAGCGGTGGTTGGCGACTGTGATGATGACTGGTATGGCATTGCATGCCATGGGCCAGGTAACGAAGGCGGCTTTCGGCAAGATGCCGGATGGACAGGGAGTAGACGTCTACACGCTCAAGAGCCCGCAGGTCGAGGCGAAGGTCATGACCTACGGAGCGAAGCTCATCAGCATCAAGACGGCTGATCGTACCGGCAAGGTCGCCGACGTCATGCTGGGCTTCGATACCCTTCCCGAGTGGTTGAAGGACAAGACCTACAACGGGGCTGTGGTCGGCCGTTACGGCAACCGCATCGCTCTTGGCCAATTCAAAATCGATGGCCAGACCTACCAGGTGCCCACGAACGATGGTCCGAACGCCCTGCATGGCGGCCCGGTCGGCTTTGATAAGAAGCTCTGGACGGCGAAACAGGTGCCTAACGGCGTGGAGCTGACGCTCATCTCTCCTGACGGCGACATGGGCTTCCCTGGCAAGTTGACGGCGCAGGTGACCTATACGTTGAAGGGCAACGCCCTCCGCATCGACTACCGGATGACGACCGATAAAGCTACCGTCGTCAATCTCACCAATCACACTTACTTCAATCTCACGGGTGGAACGGAAGATGTCCTCGGACATCAGATCCACATCAATGCGGACCACTACACGCCCACCTCAAAGACCTTGATCCCGACCGGCAATATGGATGTTGTTGAGGGCACACCGATGGACTTCCGTACCGCTCAGACCACTACACGCCCACCTCAAAGACCTTGATCCCGACCGGCAATATGGATGTTGTTGAGGGCACACCGATGGACTTCCGTACCGCTCATGCGATCGGCGAGCGTATCGGCGCCAACTTCGAGCAGCTCACCTTTGCCGGTGGCTATGACCATAACTGGATCCTGAATGGACCGAACGGCGTGATGAAGCTCGCGGCGGAAGTGGTCGAGCCGAAGAGCGGACGTACACTTACAGTCACCACCACCGAGCCGGGCGTACAGTTCTACTCCGGTAACTTTCTGGATGGGTCGCTGACAGGTCGCGGCGGTGTGAAGTACACCAAGCGCATGGGCCTCTGCCTGGAGACACAGCACTATCCCGACTCACCCAACAAACCAGGCTTCCCGACCACTCTGCTGAAGCCCGGCGAAATACGCACCTCGTCGACGGTCTTCACCTTCGGCGTTGCCACTAAGTAGTCAGATCCCTTTGAAAATGGCCAGGCGTCTTATAGACGCCTGGCCATTTCAGTTCGCGCTGCAGCGCGAATGCCTTGCTTAAGGGGACGGCTTCAGCCGTCCCGTATGAGGCTCAAAGGAAGGCGGCTTCAGCCGCTGAGGGCAATGCTAAACCTACCTTAAAGAAATTAGGCATCGGCCTTGGCTCAAAGAATAGAGCCAAGTCCGATGCCCAATCTGCGAGGCCGTCTAGATCCCACCATCAAGCGCCAGATTCAACGCCAACACATTCACGCGCGGCTCTCCCAGCAAGCCAAACTGACGATCGGTGATGTGGCCTTCCACAAACGTCCGTAGCTTAGCTTCGTCCAAATGGCGCTCTGCCGCCACCCGCGATACCTGCGCCAGTGCTGCGGCAGGAGAGATATCCGGATCAAGACCCGATCCTGACGCAGTGACCAGATCCACCGGGACGTTGTTCACCTTCTCCGCGGCAACACTTGCTGTGACGCGATCAATCAGTGCCTTGTTGGTTGAGGCAAGGTTCGATCCGCTGGAGGCCGATGCGTCATAGCCGGTGCCGGCAGCCGAAGGCCGGCTATGAAAGTAAGTAGGTCCGGTGAAGGGCTGGCCGATCAGCTTTGAGCCGATCAACTCGCCCTTCCGGGTCACAAGCTGCCCATTCGCTTTATCCCGAAAGACAAGCTGTGCGATCGCGGTGACTGCCAGCGGATAGACAATCCCTAGCAACACGGCGGTAACCAGGGTATAGAGGGTTGCGGTAATGAGATGTTTCTTCATGGTGAGTTCCTCTATGCAAGATGCATGGCGACGATGACGATATCGATCACCTTGATGCCGACAAACGGTACGATGATGCCGCCCAGTCCATACACCAGCAGGTTGCGCTGCAGCAGCGCGGCCGCGGACATTGGCCGGTAGCTGACACCGCGCAGCGCCAGCGGAATCAGGGCAATGATGATCAGCGCGTTGAAGATGATGGCCGAAAGGATGGCCGACTCCGCGTTATGCAGATGCATGATGTTCAAGGCATTCAGCACCGGGAAGAAACCCGCGAACATTGCCGGGATGATGGCAAAGTACTTCGCCACATCGTTGGCGATGGAGAAGGTGGTCAGGGCGCCTCGGGTCATCAGCAACTGTTTGCCGATGGCTACGATCTCGATCAGCTTCGTAGGATTGCTGTCAAGGTCGACCATGTTTCCTGCCTCTTTTGCCGCCTGCGTGCCGCTGTTCATGGCGACGCCCACATCGGCCTGTGCGAGTGCAGGAGCGTCGTTGGTGCCGTCGCCCGTCATGGCCACCAGCTTGCCCTCCGCCTGTTCGCGCTTGATCAGGTCCATCTTGTCTTTCGGTTTTGCTTCGGCGAGGAAGTCGTCAACACCCGCCTCCCGCGCAATGGCTGCCGCGGTCAA
>JAEKKE010000565.1 GCA_019510535.1 Acidobacteriota bacterium | reverse complement strand
AGTCCGATGATGCGCGGCAGCAGCAGCGTATCCACAGTGTTCAATCCCATCGCCTGCATGGCGTCGATTTCCTGGTTGACGCGCATGGTGCCGATCTGGGCGGTGAAGGCCGAGCCCGAGCGGCCGGCGATGATGATGGAGGTCATCAACACCCCCATCTCGCGCAAGGTGATGATGCCCAGTCCGTCGATGGTGAGATATTCGGCGCCGAATTGCCGAAGCTGGGTGATGCCTTGATAGGCGATCACGACGCCGATCAGGAACGACAGCAGTCCCACGATCGGCAAGGCATTGATCCCGGTCTCCTCGATCTGGTGAAAGATGGCGGCGATGCGCAGATTGTGCTTGGGCTTCGCAAAGGCTTCGATGGTTTCCACCGTCACACGGCCCAGATATCCCAGCATCGAGATGGTCTGGAGATAGAAGTGCATCGCGGCACGGCCGATCTTGTACAGCCGTCCGCGAAAGCCTGGCGGGATGCGCGATTTGTGCGGCTCGCTCTTGCGCGGCTGATCGAGCGTCTCCAGCAGCGGCCGGTAGAGCTCAGGCAGGCGAAGATCGCCGGTTTTGGCGCCCGCTGCCTCCAGGGCGCGGCGGGTGCGCAGCAGCAGCCAGGCCCCGGCGCTGTCCAGGCGGGAAATCTTGCTGGCGTCGATGGTGACCGGGCTGTCCAGTTTGAGCGCGGTCAGTTCTTTATCCAGCCGGGCGCTTTCCGCGATGGTCCAGGCGCCCCCGACGGAAAGGCTCCTTCCGTCCCGGTCCAGCTTGAACCAGGCTTCCGGCTCGGCCGCATTTTCCAGGGATGTCATCGGAAGGCATATGTCCTGCGCGCCAGGATGGGCGCTGTTTCCCGAAAGGAACAATGCCGCAGAACCGGGGAAAGTTCCATGAGTTCCGGGGCGCCTATCCCGACCGTCAATATCCGAGGTTTGCCCTGGCCTTCGGCCCCGATCGCCGCGCACGCAGGGAAGGGAAGGCTGTCAGTTTCCCCGTTCCTCGCTATATATCGCGCGCATTTCTCGAAAGCCCCTGCCATGGAAAAAGTCCGCCTGGGCAATACCGGCCTTAAAGTTTCACGCATCTGCCTGGGCACCATGACCTATGGCGATCCCAAATGGCGCGACTGGGTTTTGACCGAAGACGTGTCACGCCCCTTCCTCAAACGCGCCCTGGAAGCGGGGATCAATTTCTTCGACACCGCCGACATCTATTCCAATGGCGCATCGGAGGCGGTGGTGGGGCGGGCGCTGAGGGATTTCGCCGCCAAGTGGGAAGACTATGTGCTGGCGACCAAAGTGTTCTTCCCCGTCGATGGCCGGCATGGCGGGCTGTCACGCAAGCATATCCTGCACGCGATCGACGATTCCTTGAAGCGGCTGGGCATGGACTATGTCGATCTCTACCAGATCCATCGTTTCGACAATGACACGCCGATCGAGGAAACCATCGAAGCGCTGCACGATGTCGTCAAAGCGGGCAAGGCACGCTATATCGGCGGCTCTTCCATGCACGCCTGGCAGTTCGCCAAATATCTGTCCACCGCCGAAAAGATGGGGATGACAAAGTTCGTCTCCATGCAGAATTTCTACAATCTGGTGTACCGGGAGGAGGAGCGGGAGATGCTGCCTTTGTGCCGGGACGCCGGCATTGGCGTGATCCCCTGGAGTCCCCTGGCGCGCGGCTTCCTGGGGCGCAGCCACGCCAATGCCTTGGAGCGGCAATCCCCTCGCGCCAAGAGCGACAATATCCTGGACATGCAGTTTGACGATGCCGATGCCGAAACTTTGCGGCGGGTCGAGGAGACGGCCGGCAAGCATGGCAAGCGCAATGCCCAGATCGCCACTGCCTGGCTGCTGGCCAAGGGCATCACCGCGCCCATC
>JAEKKE010000572.1 GCA_019510535.1 Acidobacteriota bacterium | reverse complement strand
GGCATGAGGATTATAGATCGGGCCTTCAGCCCTCAGACCTCTTAACGATCCGAGACCTGGGGCGTTGCCCCAGGCTGGTATAGAGCGCGCCTTCAGCGCTTTTATCAGCGGGCCGTGCCCTTAACAAGACGGAGCGCTTCTATCACTTCGGGCCAAGAGAAGAAGTGCTGAAGGCCGGGATCCCGATGAACTTGTTCATTGAGCATGGCAAGGCCCACTCAAGTCTTCAGTACTGCAATCAGTGAAAGTTCGGTAACAGCAGCCTCCGACTAAGGCTTCCCTAAGATCAATCGCTTAGAAATGCACCATTCCATACTGGAAAGGCAGATTCTCCATGCGACATGCGATCCCTGTGCTTTCGTGCAGCCTGATCTTCTCCCTTGCTCTCCACGCACAGGAAGAAGAAGGCAAACGGAAGTTCCCTCCGCCGGAAAGCCTCTCAACCGACTCCCTCATCAGCCAGCCCGGCCCCAGCTTTGCCGTCTCCGACAGCGATGTCAGCCGGTCGCCAAGAATCATCGTCTACGGTGACCAGCGATTCACCGACCCCACCAACACCAAGGTCACCAGCCCACAGGCTCGCCGCCTGCTGGTCGGCAAGATCGCCAAAGAACATCCCGACGCTGTGCTGATGAACGGAGACGTCCCCTACAGCGGCGACGTCGTCAATGACTACCAGGTCTTTCACGACGAAACAAAGATCTGGCGCGACGAGAAGCTGCACATCTATCCCTCGCTCGGGAACCACGAGTTTCATGGCGATCCGCAGGAGGCGCTCGATCACTGGTGGACCGCCTTCCCCTATCTGCGCAATCGCCGCTGGTACTCCACGCAGCTCGGCAAGTCGATTTACACCATTGCCCTGGACAGCGACACCTCGCTCCAGGCAGGCAGCAACCAGCGGAAATGGCTGAGCAATCAGCTCACGAATCTGCTCGCTTCCGTACGCTTTGTCTTCATCAGCCTGCATCATCCGCCGGTCGCCGACTTCCAGACACACATCAACGTCAGCCACAATCCGCGCCCGAATGAGATTGAGCTGCGCGACTACCTTGAAAGCGTTGCTCCTACGATGAAGGCAAAGATCGTTCTCAGCGCCGGACACATCCATAACTACGAACGCTTCTTCCGCAACGAAGTCACCTATCTCGTCTCCGGCGGCGGAGCAGCCTCTCCGGTACGCGTCGAACGCAAGCCGGAAGACCTGTATCAGAACGACGAGTTCCCCAACTATCACTTCGTCGAGTTCACGCTGAAGGGAGACACACTCACCGGCAAGATGTATCGCCTCGCCGATCCCGAAGCCGAGAAGGTTACCTGGGAAGTGAAAGATACCTTCGAGATCAAGGCGAAGTAATCGCAACCCGAAGGGGGCTTCCCACAGGAAGCCCCTCTCGTTTTAGAACTTGTATCGCAGCGAGAACTGCATCCGCCTTGCCGGCTGTGCCGTAGTCGGTTGCTGAAACAACGACGACCGCACATTGCCCACGTAGCCACCGAAGTTCGCGCGGTTTGTGAGATTGAACGCATCCACGCCGAAGGTGAGGTGCCGCTTTTCACTCTGCTTGCCGCGGCTGAAGTAGAGATCGTGCGCCCAACGCGCATCCACGCTCACCGTGCCGGCGGCCCGTAACGTATTCCGCGAGACTCCCGCCGGCCGGGCATTCAGCATTCCGATATGAAAGAGATCGATTCCTGCAGTTTCGGTATACGGCACACCACTGGCAACGTGAACACCCAGGCCGAGATTCCACCAGCTCTCTTCGTGGAAGGTGCCCAGCATCTCAAAGCGATGACGCTGATCAAAGTCCGCTCGCCCATACTCGCCGCCCAGGTCATATTGATTCGCAGGAAACCACGCGATGCCGCCGGTATCGTTCTCCGTC
>JAEKKE010000317.1 GCA_019510535.1 Acidobacteriota bacterium | reverse complement strand
GGGCTGTCTTGTCTCGGCGAAGCAACAGCACCAGGGTGAGACTTACGGCGAACAGCACAACCGCGATCCGCGAGGCCTGCCATAGAACCGCATCGTGCAGCGGATCGGTTGTGTGGCCGAAGAGAAAGTTGTCTTCGGGCCGCACGCCCTCGACGATCGCCATCGCCGCCTGGACCCATTTACGGTCGACGACCGCCGGCACAATGTACAGTGCCGCGAACAGCAGACCGAAGAGGGTGCCCAGGGTGAACTGCGCGATCGTCTCGCGGCGTAGCGCACGCGGCCACAGCACCAGCCGCAGCATGCCAAGCATCAGGAGTCCATAGCATCCCAGCACCGCAGCAGGCGCATTTGTCAGCCACAGCAGAGTCACAGGGATGGCGATCTCCAGCCATCGTGGTCTCTCGCGCAGCAATGCTGTCAGCAGCAGCGGCATCCATGCCGCCGCAAGCAGTTCGGCGTAGGCAGTGCGCTCATAGGCCGTGAACAGAAGATAGGGATTCGCCAGGTACGCTACGGCAATGGCCGCCGGTATCCAGCGATGACTGCTTACAGCGTCACCGCCTATTGCCGACACCATGCGCAGACACGCCACACCCGCAAGGAAGAGGCAGAGCCAGGTGTAGACAATCGGAGCGGCCGTGTACGGCATCAGGAAGCCAAGCAGGCCTCCGATCACCCATGAAAGCGGGGGATAAAAGACGAAGCGTGGCTCTCCCGCTCCCCAGGCTGCGGTGAAGGCCCATTGCGGGTGCAGTGCGCCACGCTGAAACTGCGCGTGCACCTCAAGCCAGTTCACCAGGTGGAAGTCGAAGTCATGGCCGCAGGAGCAGCCATGCAGCACCAGCGGCAACACGGCAAGAAATGCCGCCACCGCGATGACGGCGGCAGGCGCAAGCTGTCGCTTCCACGCCGGTGGACTCATGGTTCCAGCGTAAGGATGTGCTGCGCCTTCACCGTATTCCAGGGAAGGGGCAGAGGCTTACCGTCATACCAGTTAGTCCACTGGTCGCGGAAGTTTGCGCTGCGCGGATTGCCGGACTGACCGACAGGCACATTAAGATTCGAGTTCTCCCAGTCGGCAAGATCAGCCGTGAAACGTTCGCTGGCGCCGAAGGTCGCAGAGCCTGCACGCACGGTAATGGTGTCGCCAGGCAACGGGAAGTTGCCTGGGCCGGCCGCGGCAGGGAAGATGCGGCGGAAGATCCGGTTCGTTCCGTAGAGAGGATGCTGCAGGTCGATGCGGTGCATGGCGCCATAGCTCCAGTGCGACAGGTCTGCGGGAGCATGTTCATCCCGCAGGCCTTCCTGGACGGCAGCCGTCAATAGATCGTTCCAGTCACTGTACTGGCTCGGAAGCCACCGTGCCGGGGCGTGTGAGATCAACTCCTCCTGCACAAACGAACGGGAGTTCCAGCGGTACAGCCTCCAATCGCTGCCCAGTAGAGGCCGCAGCAGCATGGGCCACAGCGCTGTACGCGTCGCACTCACGATCGCTGCCGCCGGAGAGTTGGTCTCCATGTTGCCGTTCCATACGCGCAGCAGATCGGCTGCCTGGTGCAGCCGCTTGTCTTTGGTCTTCGAGTGGTCGATGGCATATGCCAGCTTCTGTGCAATGACTCGGTCGCCGTCAGAGTAGACGTCGAGTTGCAGCTTGATCATGTCGGCTGCGGTCAGACCCTTGGAAGGCAGCAGCTGCTTCCAGATGCGCTCATTGCGGTAAGGGTTTTCCCAGTCGAGCGCCAGCGTATAGGGAGCATCGTCTGCCGTGATGCGGGCATTCGCCGTAGCGAGTACACCGGACTCAGGATCCAGCGCCTGCGGCATCAGGTCGTAGCTCACATATCCGCTCCACTCATAGGAGCCGTCCGTGATCGGAACGGGAGACAGGCCGGAGGGATGCTGCGCGTCGCCGCGCACCGGCACCTTACCGATGGCGTGAAAGCCGATATGCCCCTGGTCGTCGGCGTAGACGGCTGAAAGCGATGGTCCGCCGAAGGAACGGAAGGCCGTGACGAACTGTTCGTAGTTGCTTGCCTGATTCACCGCCTGGAAGGGGAGGCTGGCGGTGATCTCAGGATCGTAGACGATCCATGCCAGCGCCAGCGGCCGCTGTTCTCGCGGAATCATCGGGCTGATGATGGGCGTGGGGTGTCCGCCGTGGCTGGTCAGGCTAATCTCCAGCGGGACGTCTTTCCCCCCGCGAACGTGGATCACTTCCTGACGGGTCGCCACCGGCAGCCAGTTGCCTTCATGTGTCTGGAACTCGCGCTGCTTCGGATTGGCTGCGGAGCTCCGCAGCTTTTCGATATAGAGATCCTGTACGTCGGCGAGTGATGCCGTGAAGCCCCAGGCAATGTGCTGATTGTGGCCCACGATGATGAAGGGCACGCCGGGCAAAGCGACACCGGTGGCGTGCAGCTCAGGCGATTCGAGAGATGTCTCATACCAGATGCCCGGAATATCGAGCCCCAGATGCATGTCGTTCGACAGCAGCGGCTTGCCTGTTGCCGTATGCGCTCCGCTCACCGCCCAGTTGTTGGATCCGGAGACGCAGCCGTCGCAGGCGAAGGGATGAAGGACATGCTGCAGCTCTTCGATGGAAGTAGCGGGAAGCGTCAGCTTCGTCTGCGTCTCATCCAGCGGAGCGTCAGGCGGGTCCTGATTGGGTGCGGAGAGACTCGGGTGGCCATCGACGGGAGGATGGTCGCGCCATGAGCCAACCGGATAGAGATCAGCCAGCAGCTCGGGCGACAGCCGCGCTGTGAGCGTCTCGCGAGCCAGCTTGGTGGGGAATGAGGTGGCGAGCTCCTGGCTCATTGACAGACCCACCAGCAGCGAATCATGCGGTGTCCACTTCGCGGGGGAATAGTGCAGCAGCCGGAACTCCAGCGGCAGATGTCCCTCGCTCTCGGCGATGAACGCATTCACACCATCGGCGTACGCATTCAGCAACTGCATCTGGTCCGGTGCTATGTGAGGAAGCGCGGCATCGGCAGCGGCTCCCAGTTGCAGATAGCGTTGTGCCCGGTCATGCTCCAGCGTCATGGAGCCGAGGATCTCCGAGAGGCGCCCTTCGGCATAACGCCGCAGCATGTCCATCTGCCACAGGCGGTCCTCCGCGGTGACATATCCCTGCGCGAAGGCGAGATCGTGCAAATTGCCCGCGTGGATCGCCGGCATTCCCTCTGCTGTACGTTCTACTTTGACGGCTGTGCTAACCCCGCGCGTGTGCACGGTTCCGTCCACCTGCGGCAGACTCGCATTGAGAGCATGTGACAGCCACAGCCGCAATGAGACGCCGGCGATCAGCACTAGAACCAGAACAACGCCGGCGCTGATGCCAACGTACTTCAAAATCCGGCGTCTGCGCTCTGAGGAGGTCGCAACAGCCTGGAGGTCGGTTACTTCCATGGTCAGCTTGAGTCTAACCGACGCTCCGGTATGCTGCTGAGATGGGTGGAAATCTGCACTCGCTGGAACTGGTGCTGATGCTTTTGCTGGCCTTCGTCGCTTCGATCGCGGGTGTGGCCCGGCGGTGGCAGAAGCCGTATCCCATTGTTTTGGTGATCGGCGGCCTGCTGCTCAGTTTTGTACCGCACCTTCCGGCTATTCCTCTGAATCCGGATATCGTCTTTCTGGTCTTTCTGCCTCCGCTGCTCTATTCGGCTGCATGGCAGACCTCGTGGCGCGACTTCCGTTTCAATTTCACCAGCATTGCCATGCTTGCCGTGGGTCTGGTTGGATTTACCGTCATCGGCGTCGCCTGGGTGGCTAACCGCTGGCTTTTGAAGGAGTTCGATTGGCGCGCCGGCGTGCTTCTGGGGGCTGTCGTCTCGCCGACCGACGCTATCGCCGCCAGCGCCATCGCCAAGCGCCTGGGGCTGCCACGCCGCATCGTAGACGTGCTCGAAGGTGAAAGCCTGTTGAATGACGCCACCGGCCTTCTGGCGCTGGAGTTCGGCCTCGACCTCATGTTGCACGGTACAACCCCCACGATTACCGGCGGGCTTCTCCGGCTGCTCTGGCTGGTGGTCGGTGGTGTCGGTGTTGGCCTGCTGCTTGGAGTCGTCTTTACTCGTCTGGAGCACTGGATCGACGATGGCCCGGTTGAGATCGCTCTTGGGCTGGTCGTCCCCTACGGCGCCTATCTTGCTGCGGAAGAGGTCAAAGCCTCAGGAGTCCTGGCCGTGGTGGCCTGCGGTCTCTACCTCGGCCAGCAGGCAGCCCGTATCTTCTCGCCCCAGGTCCGCATGCAGGCCTATGCCGTGTGGGAGACCCTGGAGTTCACGCTCAACGGCCTGGTCTTCGTTCTCATCGGGTTGCAACTGCCTACCGTGCTGGCCGGCATCAAGGGCTATAGCCACATGGAGATGATCCGGAACGGCATCATCCTCTCTGTCGCGCTGATCGTCCTGCGCCTTGTCTGGGTCGCTCCCGGTTCGCGCGTCGCCTACTTTATCCGCCGGCGTCTGCTCCGGCAGCACGTGCCTTACCCCGCCATGAAAGCATCGTTTGTCGTGGGATGGACAGGAATGCGCGGTGTCGTCGCTCTGGCTGCCGCTCTCTCGCTGCCAGAGCAGATCCAGCAGAAGAACCTGATCGTCTTTCTGACCTTCTGCGTCATCTTTGTCACGGTCGTGCTGCAGGGGCTTACGCTGCCGAAGGTCATTCGTGCGCTGGGTCTCGATAATCAGAGCGGTCCCGACTGCGAAGAGAACGAGGCGCGCAAGCTTGTACTGGAAGAGGCGCTGGCCTATCTGCAGGAGAGCCGGGATCGCGCCGGGGATCACGCCGGGCACGCCTACGAAGATCTGATCCATCAATATGAGCATCGCCTGGAGGCAGTGACCGACTGCGGCGATCCCGATACGACCGAAGGTCATTCGCACCGCTATCGCGAGGTCGCGCTCGCCGCCATTCATACCGAGCGCAATGCGCTTCTCCGCCTGCGCGACGAGGGACGCATCAGCGACGAGGTGCAGCGCAAGATCGAGCGTGAGCTCGATCTGAGCGAAGCCCGCAGAGAGGCGCCACTATGAGCCATCCTGACTTTACCAATCCCTTCTGGAGCGGTCTGGTTCATCCCGGCGAAAAGGTCTATCTCACCGGCGACGATCTGGCTGCTGTGGATGGCCTGGTGGAGAGTGTTCTTCTCCCGGGCGTGCAGATGCACTTCGACGGCGATTCTTCTGTGGCGGCCTTCAGCGACGAGGTCATTCTCCTTGGCGAAGCCGAGGCGCATGAGATGGTTGCCCTGACTGATGTGGCCTTTCCCGGTTATTTTCGTTCCGCGACCTGGAAACTGGGGCGGTACTACGGTCTTCGCGTCGAGGGAGAGTTGATTGCCATGGCCGGGGTGAGGGTCTCGCTGCCGGGCTGGCGCGAGATCAGTGCTGTCTGCACGCATCCGCAACACACCGGGAAGGGATATGCCGCTACGTTGATCCGTCATGTGATGGCCGAACACCGCAATGCGGGCGCGGAAAGCTACCTGCATGCGGCGGCTGCAAATCACCGCGCCATTGCGATCTACGAGCGGCTGGGCTTCACCCACACCAGGAATATCAACTTCCGCGGGATGCAGCTTGCTTGACACCTCCCGCCCGATCACTATGCTTAGAAGTTCGCAGTGAAAACAGGCTGCGATCGAGTGAGGTCTTGCCCGCATTTGAACTGCCGCGTCTTTTATCACGACAGATGTTTTGATGGAGCATGCTCCGCGTCCCTGTTTACACGCTTCCATAGGGAGTGCATCGGCACAGCGACGGAGTATCAGTACCAGGGCCTGGTGCATCGTGCCGGAGCTTTGTTCGATGGCGACGAGTTTGTCGGCGATGAGAATGCCATTGTCGATTTCAAGTACTCGCCTTCGCCAAGACTGACCTGGTGGTTTGACCACCATCAGTCGGCCTTCCTGACGAAAGAAGATCAGGCTGCCTTCGAGGCGGGTCAACACGATGGCTCGAAGACGATGCGGCACTTCTTCGACCCCACCTACACCTCGTGCACCAGCTTCATTGCGCATATCGCCAGCACGAAGTTTGGGATGGATGTCAGCGGCTTGAAGGACCTTATCTATTGGGCCAATATCGTGGACGGCGCCAAGTATGAGAGCGCTGAGGCAGCAGTCGGCATGAAGGAAGCAGCCATGCGCCTGACAATGGTGATTGAGTCCACGCAAGACGATACGCTGATTCCGCGCCTGATTCCGATGCTCACCGAGATGCCGTTGGAAGAGATTCTGAAGCAGCCGTTTGTCGCCGATCTGCTGGAGCCATTGCTGGCCAAGCATCAGGCATCGGTCGAGTTGATCGGTTCGCGCGCGACGTGTGAGCGCGGTGTGATTACATTCGACATCACCGACCAGCCAACCGAAGGCTACAACAAGTTCATCCCGTACTATCTCTTCCCCGATGGCGTCTACAACATCGGCCTCAGCAAGTCGTCGTTCCGTACAAAGGTCGCTGTGGGCACCAACCCATGGACAAAGGTGCCGGTGGAGAAACTGGTGAACCTGGCCGCGATCTGCGAACGTTACGGTGGCGGCGGCCACGCCCGCGTCGGCGCTATCAGTTTCCCGCCCGACAAAGAATCCGACGCCCGCGAAGCCGCAAAGGTGATTGTGGAAGAACTGCAAACCACGCATGAGGGGTGAGCCTCACACCGCCGCATAACATTGTCGCCTCACATTGTTATTGGCTGTCAGTGCGCCCATACTCCCGTTGCCCCATTCTTTCGCGGAGCGAAAGGGTGGGGCAACGGCGAACTTATTCGCTGGGGTTTAGAGCATTTCTCCTGTTGCTGGGCATCCCGTAAAGAGCGTGCAGTGGCGTTTTCATTGAGGAAAACGCCCATAGATGCACATCCCCTGCACTACACCTACAGGAGAAATGCTCTAGCGTGGGGTATCGCGCTTCGCGCGACTGTATTTTTTGTCATTTCGTAGTGACCGAAGGGAGCGGAGAAATCTGCTTCTCAACCTACTATGTTTTCTGCCGCCCTCTCTTCGCTCTCTTGCCTGAGTGCGTTTATCGCCCCATGATTACCAGAGGCATAAACAAAGGTAATAATCCGAAATGCAGTTATGTTGCAGGGAAGTAAACCGGATAACTTTTCGGGAAACGGCAATGCCGAATCGAATAAATTCAATGATCTTTCGCGAAAGAAAGAGGCTATCTTTAAACCACTTCAGCCTGATTGATCGATATATTGTCTCTTTATCGGAGAAACTGCGCCGATCGTAGAGAATTTTGAATGCGCATGTCCTCTCGCCCCGGTCTAATATTTTCCGGCAAGGTCCCTTCCCTGCGAACCATTGGCGGGTTCATCGCAGCTTTTTTTCTTCCTTTTCTCCTCACACGTGTCAGCTTGCATGTTGAGTTCCTGAAGCACGTACCGTTTGCGCTGGCACTGCTGTTTGTTGGGGCGATTACTCTCTGGCAGCGAATCACTGCCGGGATCGTAGCTTCCTTATCGATGTCTTTTGGCGCATGGCGGAAATTTCTCGAACTGGACCATGGTGAGCATCCGGTTCGAGCGATGCTGCGGGCAGCCGTAACCTTTGGTGTGGGGTATCTTTTCGCTGCGGGGTGGGAGTGGCAGAGACGGAACCGTGATTGCCTGGCCTTTGCTTTGTCAGAACTCGGCGCACGGCGGGAAGTTCTGACCGAAGCGCAGAGAGCCTCAAAGTCCGTTGCGTGGTCTTACAACCTTTCGACCGGCCGCATGACATGGGAAGAAGAAGGTTTTGATGTCTTTGGGAGATCGCTCTTCGATGCATCCACTCCCGAGACCTCCTTGGAGCTTGTCTATGAGGACGATCGTAATCGCGTGTCACAGTTGTACCAGGACGCGCTTCAAAAAGACGCGCCCTTCGAGATTGAGTTCCGGTGTCTATGGCCAAATGGAGAGATGCACTGGCTTGAGGCGCGCGGAAGACCGTCGGCCACAAGACCACATACCTGGATCGGCCTCACAAGCAATGTCGACAGCAGGAAGCGATCGGAGCAGGCGCTGATCCGGTCGGAAAAGCTAGCAGCCATCGGACGCCTGTCTTCCACCATTGCGCACGAACTCAATAATCCGCTGGCGGCGCTGACGAACCTGATCTACCTTGCTCTGTCCGATCCGGCCTTGTCGGAAGAATCTCGCGAATACCTTGCGGTGGCGCACACCCAGATCAGACGCTTGAGCACGGTTGCGAGACATCTCCCGACGCAGCGGGCATTCGCTCAGGGAGGTCCCACCGATCTCCACGAGATTACGAAGGGGGCCGTCGATTTATTCGCAGCGCGGTGCGCCTCCAAGGGGTGCCAGATCAGGACAGTCGAGAAGAGCCCGGCAAGGACCAGCGCTCCAAAAGAAGACGTAACCCAGATCCTGATCAACCTTCTGAATAACTCCTGCGATGCCGTAACCGAAGGTATGGGAGAGATCGTGGTCGAGGTCTCTTCTCAGGAAGACGTTGCCTGTATCCGGATTCTGGACAACGGGCCGGGCATTCCGGCCGAGGTGCTCCGTCATCTCTTCGAGCCGTTCTTCACTACCAAAACGGACATTGGCACAGGTGTCGGTCTTTGGATGGCGAGAGAACTCGCAATCCGCTGTGGTGGACGCCTCATCCTTGGCGACTACGCAGCACCATTTGCGACCGCATTTCACTTGGAACTCCCGCTGGCCGAACTCCCGCGAGCCCAGGACAATGGAACTTACTCCTAGAGCATTTTTCCCGGTGCTGGGTATCCCGGGAGCAGAGTGCAGCGGCGTTTTCATTGAGGAAAAACGCCCATAGATGCACAATCCCTAAGCTACACCTACAGGAAAAATGCTCTAGTCTGCATCGATAAATTCGATCTGAAGTGACGGAGCGGGAGTGGGGCGGTCCGAGATGATCGCAAAAGAAAAATAAACATTTTTCTAATTCTTTTGTCGAATAAGGGAACCCTGATTCGACGCATAGATAGAGCTCGGACTTCACAGCCTGATGGTCTCGAATAGCCCAGCTCGCAATCCCAACGTTTCTAAGGAGACAACGATGAAATTTCTAAGCATCTACAAGGCGCCTGAACGAGACACCCCGCCCTCCCCGGAAGAGATGGCAACCATGGGCAAGCTGATCGAGGAAGGTTTTACCAAGGGCTGGCTTCTCGGCACTGAGGGCTGTCTGCCTTCGGCTCAGGGTGCGCGGGTTCGGCGCTCTGACGACAAGATCAGCGTAACGGATGGGCCTTTCACCGAGGCGAAAGAGGTGGTAGGTGGATTTGCTCTGTTGAAGGCGGACTCGAAGGAAGAGGCAATCGAGTTGGTGCGGCAGTTTCTCCAGGTGGTTGGAGAAGGAGAGTGTGAACTGCGCCAACTTTACGAGCAGTACTCGGGGGACCAGGCCGCTTGCTACGAGGCGGAAACGGTTGCACTCAAGAAATAAATCTGTGTAATCAGGCTTACCCTGGCAACGCAACGAAAGTGTCGTGGTGCGTAAGCACAAAAAGCAAAAGCCCGGCGTAATACGCCGGGCTTTTGTAATGCCATGAATTCAACTAGAGCATTTTCCCTGTTGCTGGGTATCCCGGAAGGAGCGTGCAGTAGCGTTTTCATTGCGGAAAACGCCCATAGATGCGGAAACCCTACACTACACTTACAGGGAACATGCTCTACGGTTTCAGCTTCGCAAACCATCCCAGCTTCGAGATGTCATTGAAGATCACCATGGCCGCGAAGAGCAGCAGGCAGACGAAAGCCACCTGGTAGACCCGCTCCTTGAGCTGTTGGTTCAGGTCGCGGCGGATAACCGATTCCACAATCAGCATCAGGATCATGCCGCCATCCAGAATCGGAATCGGCAGCAGGTTGAAGATGCCAAGGTTGATCGAGATCATCGCCATCAGACGGAAGACCGTCCATACTGAGTCGCGCGCGGCTGCGCCGATCTGCTGGCCGATACCAATCGGTCCGGAGAGACTCTTGACCGAGACCTGGTGCGTGAACATCCGCTTCAGCACCTCGACGATCATGGTTGAGTCTTTCCAGTTCTCCTCGGCCGACTGCACGACCGCCTCGCCCCACGGCAACTGCGAGATACGGAGAGGCATCTGTGCCGGGCGGAAGCCAAGGCGATACTTCTTGATGCCGTTGCCGATGTCGCCGATCTCCGGCGTGACGTTCGTTGTCAGTGTCTTGCCGTCGCGCAGCACCTGCAGCGTTGACGTCTTTCCAGCCTGGTCGCTCAGATAGGCCAGCAGTGCGGGAACAGAGCGAAGCTGCAGGCCGTCAATCGCGAGGATCTTGTCGCCCGGCTGCAGACCGGCACGCTGCGCCGGAGTTCCTCCATCCACCTCATTGACGCCGATCGGTGCATCCTGCATCGTCGGAACCATGCCCAGGCTCTGCATCGCTTCGGCGTTGAACTCGGTAGTCTTGCCAACGTTGACGTTGAAGCGGGTATTCACGCGCTGCCCGTCATGCAGGTAGCTCATCGCCACGGTCTGGTTCATGTTCAACGCAGCGCGGCGCAGCACGCCTTCCCAGTCCGGATTCTCGGCGTTGTCGAAGTGGACAATCGTGTCGCCGCTACGCAGGCCTGCGGCGTCTGCCGGAGAGCCCTTCACGACGTAGTTCACACGCGCGGGTCCGGAGATGTACTCATCCACCTCGTTATGGAAGTGGAACACGAAGGTCATGATGGCGAAGGCCAGGATGAAGTTCGCAACCGGTCCTGCCAGCGCAATGATCACGCGCTGCCAGCGGGGATGCGCATTGAACTCACCGGGATCGCCGGACGGTTCTTCGCCGGGATTATCGCCTGCCATCTTCACATAGCCACCAAAGGGCAACAGAGAAAGCCGGTAATCCGTATCTCCGCGGCGGAAGCCGATAAGTCGGCGGCCAAAGCCGATGGAGAAGGTTTCAACGCGAACACCACACCACTTGGCGGCAAGGAAGTGGCCGAGCTCATGCACGAGCACCATAATGCCCAGCACGATGGCGAGATAAATAATGGTTGTCATTGGGAGTGTGTCGGTGACCTCAGTGGGTGGCAGCCTGGCCCAAGGCTACCTCGCGTGCAAGCTGCCGAGCCTCATGGTCTGCCGTAAGCACCGCTTGAATGGACGCGGGATGGCCGGGCTTGGTTAGCTGGAGCACTGATTCTATTGTACGAGGAATCCCCAGGAAGGGAATACGTCCTTCGAGGAATGCTGCGACCGCGATTTCGTCGGCCGCATTCAGGGCGATGCAATGCGCCGGACCAGCCTCGGCGGCCTCATAAGCCAGGCGCAGGCAGGGGAACCGAGCGAAGTCAGGCTGCTGGAAGTCCAATTGGCTCAACGATTTCATGTCGAAGGTCAGGTCGGAAGGAACACGCTCTGGGAAGGCCATGGCGTACAGGATCGGCAGCCGCATGTCGGTGATCGAAAGCTGGGCCAGGATGCTGCCATCCACATACTCCACCAGCGAGTGAATGGTCGACTGGGGGTGAATCGTCACCTGGACCTTGGCAGGAGGCAGATCGAAGAGCCGGCAAGCCTCAATGATCTCCAGCCCTTTGTTTAACATCGTTGCCGAATCGATGGTGATCCGCTGACCCATCACCCAGGTCGGATGTTTCAGCGCCTGCGCCGGTGTGATGGACGCGAACAGATCAAGAGGCGTGCTGCGGAAGGGCCCGCCGGAGGCCGTCAGCCAGATCTGCTTTACCTCGGCTGCTGTGCCCCCACGCATGCACTGATGAATGGCATTGTGCTCGGAGTCGATTGGTAGCAATGCAACATTGTTCCGCCGCGCCTCGGCGATGATCAGCTCGCCTGCGGCAACCAGAGCCTCTTTGTTGGCCAGGCCAATGTCCTTGCCTGCTTTGACCGCCTCATATGTAGCTTCGAGTCCTGAGACGCCGACAATGGCAGAGACAACAAAGTCGACCTCGGGCAGCGTGGCGACGGCAATGGTTCCCGCAGTTCCATGCAGTACGTCGACACCGGTCACGCCTTCAACGCGCAGCCGCGCTGCAAGCTGGTCAGCCAGTTCTTCGGTTGCCATGGAGACCAGCCGCGGCCGCCACTGTTTGCACTGCGCAACGGCTACATCGAGGTTGCGTCCGGCAGCAAGCGCGACGGGCTGAAAACGATCCGGAAAGCTTTCGCAGATAGAAAGGGTACTGGTGCCGATGGATCCGGTAGAACCGAGGATAGCGATCTTCTTTACGGACATTGCTCCTCAATTCTAGCGTTTAGCGTCTTCAGATCCCGGTTTAATAACCTTGCCGGTCGTGTCGGTAAGGTACGATCCGGGTGCCCCACATACGCGGAGCTTATGTGGGCATTTGAGCGTAGCTCGAACCGTTTTTATCTTGACTG
>JAEKKE010000571.1 GCA_019510535.1 Acidobacteriota bacterium | reverse complement strand
CGCCGCCGCGATCCTTGCCGTCATCATGTTGCTGGCGCACGTTTCAGCACACGGAGACTGGGCAAGCCTGCTGGTGGAAGCGGTATGGGCTGCCATGTTGACCTATCTCATCTCGCGTGTGGGCGCGCTCGCGGCCGCGGTCTTTGTCTTTACTTCCAAGCTGCTGGAACAACTTCCCTGGACCGTCGATCCGGAGCACTGGCTGGCCCCACCGATGTATACCGGGGTTGTCGTGATCACAGTGTTGATGATCTGGAGCTTCTATTACGCCATCGGCGATCAGAAGGCCTTCGGCTTTATCAAACTCGACGACTAGGCCTCTACGGCTCAAACCGATAGAGGATCGCCTCGCCTACTGCTTTGTATCCGATCTTGCGGTAGAGCCTCGCCTACTGCTTTGTATCCGATCTTGCGGTAGATGGAGTTCGACGTAGGGTTACCCAGGTCCGTGTAAAGAATGCAGCGGTAGCCGGCGTTGGTGAGAAGCGAGGAAACTGCATGGACACAAGCACCGGCATAGCCGCATCCTCGATGCTCCGTCGGCGTGTACACCGCTGAGATACGAACGACTCCCGCAATCGGCTTACTACTGACAGCCATCGCGACTGTGCCTCCGCTATCCCACAGCCAGAGCCGCTCTCCGGCAAGCGCAGCATCGATAAAACTCTCAGCGTCCACGGAGTGCATATGCGTCTCGGTATAGAACTTCTGCAGCCAGCTCACTGCCAGATTCCGATCACTGTAATCACCCTTCCGGAGCTTCCCACTCACTGAAGCAATTTCATTCAGCCCTGCCAGTTGATAGATACGAAACGCCTGCATGGGGACCGCACCTGACCGGCGCCTCTCCGTCCATCTGCCGGCGAAGCTTGCGGCTGTCGCCACTTCGCCGTTCACACCCGGCAGCATGATTCCCCTATCCGCGATGGCGTCGACAAGAGCAGCGGCTACATCCGCTTCCATCGGCACCAGGAGAGCCGGAAACGTCAAAGGAGACTGAAGCGCCAGACCAACAACCTGAGAATCGCGAAACACTACCCAATAGCGCCCTGGTTCAGGCTGAGCCAACCTGGTATCCACAATGGTCAGGACCAGATTATGAAGCACAGCACGCGACAAGAGAAACTCTTCGGCAACCGCCAGGAATGACCCTGGATCTTCATAGAAGCGAACGCTGATACCCATGCCATCAGCTTATCGTCCACGCTGTGAATCACTCTTATCAGTTACGCAACGCGTTCATAACGTGTCCACAACGCGTCGGTGACGCGTGAGCCACGCGTGCATTACGCGGGCAAAGATTCCCTTGCACATGCCTCCGTGGACTTGTGCATGCTCCAGTGGAAAGGAAAGGAAGGGAACGGAATGGAAGAGAACCACGCGTCAGGCACGCGTGAACGTCGCATGGCTTACGCGTGCCTGACACGTGGAATTCTTGCAGCTGAAAAGGATCCTCACACAACAACGAAAAGGCGCAGCCCGAGGGCTGCGCCTTTTCTCTCGCTCTTACCACCTGGACCGCACGCACCGCCGAAGCGATCTGCGCCAGAAGAGCGAAACGTGATTACAGTGAGTTCATGTTGTGCAGGAACTCGCTGTTGTTGCGGGTCTTGCCGAGCTTGTCGGTAAGCAGTTCCATCGCTTCCACCGGGCTGAGCGGATTGAGGACCTTACGCAGGATCCAGATCCGCTGCAGATCTTCCTTCGCGATGAGCAGCTCTTCCTTACGCGTACCGGAACGCTGGATGTCGATCGCCGGGAAGACGCGCTTGTCGACCAGCTTGCGCTCCAGAATGACTTCGGAGTTACCGGTTCCCTTGAACTCTTCGAAGATGACTTCGTCCATACGCGAGCCGGTATCGACCAGTGCCGTGGCGATGATCGTCAGACTGCCGCCCTCTTCGATGTTGCGGGCTGCACCGAAGAAGCGCTTCGGGCGCTGCAGGGCGTTAGAGTCCACACCGCCGGAGAGCACCTTGCCGCTGGGAGGAACGATGGTGTTGTATGCACGTGCCAGACGGGTGATGGAGTCCAGCAGGATCACGACGTCACGCTTGTGCTCGACCAGGCGCTTGGCCTTTTCGATCACCATCTCGGCGACCTGTACGTGGCGGGCGGCGGGTTCGTCGAAGGTCGAGGAGATAACCTCTCCTTTGACCGAACGCTGCATGTCGGTTACTTCTTCCGGGCGCTCGTCGATCAACAGAACGATCAGCACGATCTCCGGGTGGTTGGCAGTGATCGAGTTCGCGATCGACTGCAGCAGCATGGTCT
>JAEKKE010000570.1 GCA_019510535.1 Acidobacteriota bacterium | reverse complement strand
CTTGGAAATCATGACGCCGCCATGGGAGAAACATAGATCCACGATGCTCTCGTCTCCAACGGAACACCTATTCTCTTGAATAAGAGCGTTCCTATCGAGCGAGGTAGCAGCCGCATCTGGCTTGGAGGACTGCGCGATACGCTTGCCTCTTATCCGGAACCGGAACTCGCGATCCCGTCTAAAATTCGTAACCCTAAGGAGCCAGTCCTTCTGATGATTCACGAGCCGGATTACATCGACGAGTTGATAAAGTACCCGTCGAGTCAGTCCGTAGGCCTTGTTCTCTCAGGCCACTCCCATGGAGGTCAGGTACGGCTACCGTTCCTTCCTCCGCTCAAAGCGGTTCTGCCGCCGAGTGGGAAAAAGTATGTTGAGGGTCTCTTCCGCGTAGGCAATACGCAACTCTACGTCAATCGTGGTATCGGAACCACAGAGGTTCCCTTCCGGCTCAACTGCCCACCGGAGATCACAATACTGACCCTGGAACAGATTTAGAACATTTTCCCTATTGCTGGGTATCCCGGAAGTGACGTGCAGCGGCGTTTTCATTGCGGAAAACGCCCATGGGATACGGAAGCCCTGCACGACACCTACAGGGAAAATGCTCTAACGCGCGCGACGAACAGGCTTCTTTTGCGTGGGCTTTGCCTTTGCCGGAGCTGATGGCTTGCGAACACCTGACTGCTCATCCATCCAGGAGTCCAGCAGCGAGCGCTTGAAGCGCCACCGGTTCCCCAACTTGAAAGCCGGAACAAACCCCTCGGAAGCATAACGGTAGAGCGTATCGCCACTGATGCCGAGATAGTCGGCGGCCTGGCGAATATCCATCACCTCTCGAAGCGCGATCTGGGCAGCGGATGGCATTGGTCACATCTGCGGGCAGACTTCCCCGGCTCTCTGTTTTTACCCCGTTTTTTCCCGAAGTACAAGCAATTTCTGAGGTTTACGGAGGGGTTAACAACCGTTTCGTCAACTTTTCGCTGTGACCAGTGACGGAATGGGCGCCTGTGCTGGATTAGCAAGCTGCCGCCACCACAGATTTTGCGCTGGTTCGCCTTGAAATGCCGTCGGTACACCCGGCGCCGGTATCCACAAATCGACGCCTTTCTCCGGAGCGATGCTCAGCAACCGCTCGATCGGTTGACGCCACTCATGTAAGGCAAGGTCGAAGAGTCCCCAGTGGATTGGAAACATCACCTGGCCGCGGAGCGCCACATGAGCCTCCAGGGCACGGTCTGGTCCAAGATGGATCGACTCCCATAGTGGATTCGAGGCCCCAATCTCGAGCATCGTCAGATCGAATGGGCCATACGTCTCACCAATCTCTGCAAATCCTGGCCAGTGCCCTGAATCTGCTCCGAAATAAAGGTTGTGACGATCGTTCCGCAGCACAAACGATGCCCACAGCGTTCCAAAGCGGTTGAACAGGCTGCGGCCAGAGAAGTGGCGCGAAGGCAAAGAGAGGATCTCGAGCGCTGCTCCATTCCGTCCGCTGGTCAGCGAGAGCCGGTCACACCAGTCCATCTCATCGATGCGTTCTGCAGGAACGCCGAACCGGCGGAGGTACTTCCCAACGCCAAGCGACGTCACCCAGCGGACGTTGCGATCGGCAAGAGCCCGAACCGCGGTCTCATCCAGATGGTCGTAGTGGTCGTGCGAGATCAGAACGGCATCCAGCGGTGGCAACTCGTGCAGTGCGATCGTCGGCGGGAAGAAACGTTGTGGACCGGCGAACTGCACCGGAGAAGCGCGCAGCGACCATACCGGATCAACCAGCAGACGAAATCCATCCATTTCCAGCAGCAACGACGAGTGTCCGAACCAGGTAATTCTTACAGGAGACGCATTGGATGCCTCAAACCAGCGGGCGTCAGTACGGAAGTGGGGCAATTG
>JAEKKE010000569.1 GCA_019510535.1 Acidobacteriota bacterium | reverse complement strand
ACCTTATCATCTGGGGGCTTCTGGCTGGCGCGCTATGGGCTGTTGCCAACACGCTGACCGTATTCGCCATTCGTGATGTGGGCCTCGCTACGGCCTTTCCGCTGTGGAACACCAATTCCCTGATCGGGCTGTTATGGGGTTGGCTGCTGTTCCGTGAAATGCGCGGTGCAGGCGCGCGAACCACCGGCAAGGTGTTACTCGGCACTCTGGCGATCATCGCCGCCGCCATCATGCTGGGATTCAGCACGCTTCACGATACGGGCGCATCACCACACGCCGCACGTGGTCTCGCTGCGGCAGCAGGCGCAAGCCTGATGTGGGGCACCATGTATGTCCCCTACCGCAAAGCCTATCTGAGCGGCATGAGCCCTCTTTCGTTCGTCACTATTTTCACGTTGGGCGAGCTGGGCACGATGCTGACCCTGACCTGGTGCTTCGACGGCGGTCCGAATTCCTCAGCTATGCAGCTTCTGCACCACCGTCAGGTGCTGTTCTGGCTGTTTTTGGGCGGCTTTGTGTGGGTGATTGGTGACCTGTTTCAGCAATACGCCACCAAGTATCTCGGCATCAGCCGTGGCATTCCGTTGTCCAACACCAATCAATTATGGGGATTGGCCTGGGGGGCACTTGTGTTCGGAGAGCTGGCGGCGGCCGATACGTTACGTATGGGGCTGGTCGTTGGCGGTTCGCTGCTCATGATCCTGGGGGCACTGGCCATCAGCACGGCAGCAGCTGGCGCGGATGAGATGAGTAGCCGCGATGCAGCGTTGCAACGCGAGTGCGACCGCTATGGCCTTGGTTACGGTGATGCACTGAGGGCCCAAAATGGCGACGGCGCTAAAGGGTCGGGCAAACGGCGCTGGTGGGACTGGGCAATCGTGGCCGTCGCCGTCTCGCTGTTTGTCTGGCTGGGCGCCGATGCGGTTGTACCGCCGCTGGCTATGCATCGGGAATGGGTTGCGGTCCTTGGTGTCATCCTGCTGGCGACGCTGGCGGCAGGCTGCTGGGCATTATGGACGCGCACGCGCTTCAATTAGGCCCCCGTCTCCTATCTGGACGCCGTTAGGGGGGTGTGTGAATAGACGAAACAACAGTTTCAACGCACTTGAAAAGCTCCCTCAATGGCGGTCACGCTCAA
Organism: Acidobacteriota bacterium; assembly: GCA_019510535.1. Lineage (GTDB taxonomy): Bacteria > Acidobacteriota > Terriglobia > Terriglobales > Acidobacteriaceae > Terriglobus. The sequence continues at coordinate 758 of JAEKKE010000569.1, read as the reverse complement.
AGACATAGCCCGCGATCTCGGCGTTTCGAAGGTTACCGTTTCAAAGGTATTGCGCGGCCAGACCGACATCGGCCACAAGACCCGCGAGCGCGTGCTGAAGCGGATGAGCGAGCTGAACTACCAGCCCAATATGCTGGCGCGCGCGCTGGCGGGCGGACGTTCCCATGCGGTCGGATTGGTAGTGCCGGATCTGATCCATCCCTTCTTCGGCGAATTCGCCCGGTCACTGGCAGGGGCGCTGCGTTCGGAAGGTCTGGTTCTGGTTTTGGCCTCTTCCGAAGAAGATCCGGATATCGAAGAACAGGAAATCAAAACCCTTCTGGCGCGCGGCGTCGATGTCTTGCTGGTGGCATCCTGTCGCCCGGCAACGCATCCCCCCACGGCTCTGGCGGAAACCACCACACCCGTTCTGCTCATCGATCGTCATTTTCCCAAATTGCCGATGGATTTCGTCGGCACCAATGACCTCATGGTTGGTGAACTGGCGGCGCGCCATCTGGTCGGCATCGGCCGCAGACGGATCGCCCATATCGGCGGGCGTGGCATCAGTCCGACGGCGGACCGGCTCAAGGGCTTCCAACGTGTCCTAGCCGCGGCGGGCATCGAACTTCCCAAAGCTTATGTGGTAATGCGCGATGGCTTTGAAGAAAGCGGCGATGCCACCGGCTACCATGCCATGCAGGAATTGCTGTCCTTACGCGAACCGCCGGACGCCGTCTTCTGCTACAATGATCTGTCCGCCATTGGCGCCATGGACG
>JAEKKE010000556.1 GCA_019510535.1 Acidobacteriota bacterium | reverse complement strand
AGCCAGGCGATCGGCCAGAGCCTCCGCCATGATGGCGCTGTAGTCGTCGTGCTCCGCCTTGTAGCGGTCGCAAAGCTCGCGCAGGCCAATACCGCTGGTGACGGCGAAGGCGCCGACGTGGTCCTGCAGTCCGGTCTCCTTCGGTGCGACAAAGTCGGAGAGGCAGCGGCACGGCTCCTTGCCTTCGCGATTGACCTGCTGGCGAAGGAAGTAGAAACGGTCCAGCACCGTCGAGCGCGTCTCATCGGTATAAAGCTCGACATCGTCGCCAACAGCGTTGGCGGGCCAGAAGCCATACACCGCGCGCGCTGTAATCAGCTTGCCCGCAATGATCTTGTCCAGCAGGGCATTGCCCTCGGTGAAGATCTGCCGTGCCTGAGCGCCCTGCTTCTCATCATCCAGAATGCGGGGATAGATCCCCTTCAGACCCCACGCATGGAAGAACGGCGACCAGTCGATAAACTTGCGCAGTTCTTCGAGCGGGAAGTTATTCAGCACGCGAACGCCGGTAAATGCAGGCTGCGAGATATCCTCCGCACGCCACTCAATCGGTGTACGCCGCGCCCGCGCGTCTGCGATCGGAACAGCCTTCAGCTTCGGAGCAGCATGAGCCTTGCGCACACCCTCATACTCCGCGCGATGCTGATCGATGAAGCTCTGCCGGCCCTCTTCGCTCAGCAGGCTGGTGGTTACCGGCACAGCGCGGCTTGCGTCCAGAACGTGCACCACCGGCTCGCTGTAGTGCGGAGCGATCTTGATCGCTGTATGCGCGCGGCTGGTCGTTGCGCCGCCGATCAGCAGCGGGATCTTGAAGTTCTGCCGCTCCATCTCGCGGGCGACATGCACCATCTCATCAAGCGAGGGAGTAATCAGGCCGCTAAGACCGATGATGTCGGCGCGGATCTCTTTCGCGCGTTCGAGGATCTTTTCGGCAGGCACCATCACGCCCATGTCGATGACCTCGTAGTTATTGCAGGCCAGCACAACGCCGACGATGTTCTTGCCGATGTCATGCACGTCGCCTTTGACGGTGGCCAACACAATCTTGCCCTGGGTCCTCACCTCGATGCCGGCGGCCGCCATCGCTTCCTTCTCGGCTTCCATGAAGGGCGTCAGATAGGCGACAGCCTTCTTCATCACGCGGGCAGACTTCACCACCTGCGGCAGAAACATCTTGCCGGCGCCAAACAGATCGCCCACGATGCCCATGCCCGCCATCAGCGGACCTTCAATCACCAGCAGCGGACGGCCCAGCTTCGCGCGCGCCTCTTCCGTATCGGCGGCGATGTGGGTATCGATGCCCTTGACCAGCGCATGTGCCAGCCGGTCTTCGACACTGCCGTTGCGCCACTCCTCGGTCTTCTTCTCGGTGGTGGCGCCGCCCGTAGCGCACGATGCCTTCAACTGCTCGCCGAAGTCAACCAACCGCTCTGTGGCGTCAGCTCTCCGGTTCAGCAGGACGTCTTCGACCAGTTCCTTCAGCTCCGGCTCAATCTCTTCGTACACCTCGAGCATGCCGGCGTTGACGATGCCCATATCCATACCAGCCGCAATAGCGTGGTAGAGGAAGGCTGCGTGCATCGCCTCGCGGACCTTGTTGTTGCCGCGGAAGCTGAACGAGATGTTGGAGACGCCGCCGCTCACCTTGGCATGCGGCAGGTTCTGCTTGATCCAGCGGGTCGCATTGATGAAGTCGACCGCGTAGTTGTTGTGTTCCTCCATGCCGGTCGCAACCGTCAGGATGTTGGGGTCGAAGATGATGTCTTCAGGCGCGAAGCCAACCTCGTTCACCAGAATGCGGTACGCACGCTCGCAGATGCGGATCTTGTCTTCGTAAGTCGCGGCCTGGCCCTGTTCATCAAAGGCCATCACAACCACGGCAGCACCATAGCGCTGCACCGT
>JAEKKE010000316.1 GCA_019510535.1 Acidobacteriota bacterium | reverse complement strand
CAACGCTCGCGGCGTCTCGAATGAAACCTGCGGCCGCAGGACATTTACGGTTCCCTGCACAGCGATCGCGCTCGGCGCTACCGGCAACTGACCGTTGAGCAGCTTGGAATGCGAGATGCGGCCAACATGCCAGATCTGCGCAAAGATGCGCCCTCCCGCATCATGCACCGCCTGCGTGATCGGCTTCCATGCTTTAACCTGCTCGTCACTCCATATCCCCGGCACCTGTGGATAGCCCACACCCAGTGGGGCCACCGGAGTTCCTTCACTGATGATCAGTCCGGCGCTTGCCCGCTGACGGTAATACTCCGCCTGAATCGCCGTGGGGACATGGTCAGGCGTTCCCCGTAACCGCGTCAGCGGGGACATGAAGATACGGTTGGGAAGATCGAGATCACCGACGCGAATGGGATCAAACAGAGTAGGCATACCTACGCTTGGATGGTTCGATGAACGTGAAAGATTCAACAGATCGAAGATTCAACAGATCGTTCGCCGCGTGTCCTACCCAAGACAGAGCCGGATCGCTTCATCCACCGTATCGGCCACCAGCAGCAGATCTCGTCTCGGCTGTGTCAACACGCCTTCGGCAATACAGTAGTCCAGAAAAGCAAGCATGCCATCCCAGAACTTCGCCGTATTCAACAGCACAATTGGTTTGGAATGAAGTTTCAGGGTCGACCAGGCCAGCACCTCGAATAGTTCTTCCAGCGTGCCGAAGCCGCCAGGAAGAATCAGAAACGCATCTGCCTTCTCTCCCATCAGGGCTTCGTGCCGAAGCCGCCAGGAAGAATCAGAAACGCATCTGCCTTCTCTCCCATCAGGGCTTTACGATCGTGCATCGTCTTCACGATATGAAGCTCAGTAATCTCGTGATGCGCTACTTCCATATCGACCAGTACATGGGGAATAACACCGGTCACACGTCCGCCTGCAGCCAGCGTGGCATCAGCAACTGCACCCATCAGGCCAACGCGAGCGCCGCCATAGATCAGGCCGATATTCTGCAGGGCAAGCTGCCGTCCCAGATCCTCGGCATCGGCGCGGTATTGGGGCCGTGTTCCATTGGCAGAGGCACAAAAGACACAAATATTGCGGGAAGGCGAGATGGCTGCCGGCGAAGACATACTCCTTTAGAGTACGCCTTCACCGCCAGCCATCCAGTAGGGGAGCGGAGTGAGAAGTCTGAATCTTAGTTCAGCGCCAGGGTGGCGTTGTTCATGTCCTTGGAGAGCTGCACCATCAGGGTGCCGGCGGCGACCTTTTCGGTGGCAGTGTTGCTGTAAACGCGGGTACCGTCAGCGGCTTCGAGCTGCTTGCTGCTCTTCGCGGCGATCGTCACAACGTCATCGCCGATACGAAGCTCGCGTGCCTCATTGGAATCGTTACGAACGGTGAACTTGATGGTCTTGCCGGCCTTCTTCATGGAGGTCTGTGTATCCGGGGTGCCCTTCTTGAAGAACGATGCGGCGTGCGCGGTAGGGGCCAAAGTCATGGCGGTGAAGGCGATTGCGAATGCGGCGCGCGTAACAGTCTGACGGTTCATGTGAGTTCTCTCCTTTGCGGTGGCTGATCGAATCTCATCTGGCCTAGGTTCAGGTGATTTCGTCACGCAGGAGGCATTACGCGGCCCGTTCCCACTTTGTTCCAACTTTTTTCGAAATTAATTTCGAGTAATTTTCTGCACTTTGCCCGCTAACGTCCGCTCATCGCGGCTGTCTTATATGTTCTTGTGCGCTGCGGCGGTAAACTTGATGCAGGAGTAGTTTTCTCGTCTTGCAGCATCTTCTTGACAAGTTGAATCCGCAGCAAAGAGCCGGTGTAGAGACCGTCGATGGTCCTGTGTTGCTGCTTGCCGGCGCCGGTTCCGGTAAGACCCGCGTCATCACGCACCGCATCGCGTACCTGATTGATCAACGGGGTGTCTCTCCTGATTCCATCCTCGCCGTGACCTTTACCAATAAGGCCGCGAAGGAGATGGAGGAGCGCGTCCTCGCACTTCTGGGCCACGGATCGCTCTCTAAACCTTCGATCTCGACCTTTCACTCATTCTGCGTGCGCACATTGCGCCGCGATATCGAAGCACTGCGTGTGAATAACGTCGGTCTCACCAAAACCTTCGCCATCTATGACGAGACCGATCAACAGGCCGTCGTCAAGCAGGCACTGAAGCGCCTGGGCATCGATGACAAGCAGTTGAAGCCGCGTGTTGCTCTCGGTCGCATCTCGTGGGCGAAGAATCACATGATCGATCCGCAGGAGTATTTCCTCAACTCCACCAATCCTCTGGAAGAGCGGATCGCGCACATTTTCAAGATCTATAAACAGGAGCTGGCCAAAGCCAACGCGCTGGACTTCGACGATCTTCTGCTCGAGACCGTACGCCTGTTCAAGTCCTCCTCAGAAACACGTGAGCGCTACAACCGCCGCTATCGCTACATCCTTATCGACGAGTACCAGGACACCAATCGTCCGCAGTACGAGCTGATGAAGATGCTCGCCGGTGATCATCACAATGTCTGCGTCGTCGGCGATGAAGATCAGTCCATCTACAGCTGGCGTGGCGCCGACATCCGCAACATCCTCGAGTTCGAAAAAGACTTTCCCGAAGTACAGACTATCCGCCTGGAACAGAACTACCGTTCCACCCAGGTCATTCTTGAAGCCGCAGGCGCGGTCGTCTCGAACAACACGCAGCGCAAAGGCAAGAACCTCTTCACCACGCGCGATGGCGGATCTCTGATCGGCTACTACGAAGCTCCTGACGGAGAAAACGAAGCTCTCTTCATCGCCGATCGCCTCAAGAGCTATCTGAGGGCCGCTTCCGAAGGTGACGGAGAAGCGCGCTGCGCCATCCTCTACCGCACCAACTCGCAGTCGCGTCTGGTGGAAGAAGCGCTGCGCCGCTACCAGATTAAGTACACGATGGTTGGCGGCTTCTCGTTCTACGAACGCTCAGAGATCAAAGACATGATCAGCTACCTGAAGCTGGTCCAGAATCCGCATGATTCCGTCGGCCTGGCACGCGTCATTAACGCGCCTGCCCGTGGCATCGGCAAGACTACGATGGAGACACTCGAGCGTCTGGCACTCGAGACTGGCATGTCCACATGGGACGCCATTGGCCAGGCCATCAAACAACGTTTGTTGCCACAACGCGCCCTCACCGCGCTCGAAGGCTTCAAGCGTCTGATCGAAGATGCGCGCGCCATGCTTGGCCCTGGCTTTGCAGAGAAGCTCGCCGAAGATACGGCCACCGCGGCAGACGAAGACGTATCGTTCTCCTTCGCCGAAGCAGAGGCAGAGGTCGAAAACGAAGAGGCGGATGCCTCCTTCGACACCAGCTTCAATTTCAACTTCAATTTCGACTTCGGCCCGACGGAGGAACAATCTTCCATCGCCCCGGAAAACGCACACGGCACCGAAGACGTCTCGTTCAATCCCTTCGCTCCGGTAGTTGAGAAGCCCTCTCCTGCGTCGAAAGCCGATGGCTCTACGGAAAAACTTGAGACCAGCACCCGCGTCGACGGCTTCCGCGCCCCCGGCGATCCGGCCACGCTGCCTGAGCTGATCAAGTTCCTCAACGACCGCTCCGGATATATCCGTGCCCTCGAAGAAGAAGGCACACCCGAAGCCTTCTCCCGCATTGAAAACCTGAAGGAACTCGCCAACGCCGCCCAGGACGCTCAGGAGCGCGGCGAGACGCTGGCCGACTTTCTGGACCATGCCGCCCTGGTCTCCGACGTCGACCAATTCCAGGCCGATGCCAAGGTCACGCTGATGAGCCTGCACGCCGCCAAGGGCCTCGAATTCCCGCTGGTCTTCCTCTGCGGCATGGAAGAGGGCCTCTTCCCGCACTCGCGAGTCCTGCAGGACCCTTCCGGTCTGGAAGAAGAGCGCCGCCTCTGCTACGTGGGTATCACCCGCGCCATGGACACGCTCATCATCACCCGGGCACGCTACCGCCGCCGCTACGGCAATGACATGCCAGAGGCCAGCATGCCATCTCGCTTCCTGGAGGAGATACCCTCCCGCCTGATGGAAGACCTCGGCAGTCCACGTCCTACCCCGTCGTGGTCAAGCGGCGGCGGCCGGTATGGCCAGCAGCGGCGCGATCCCTACGAAGAGGGCGAACGGCACTACTCCTACGAGGACGAAGACCAGTCCGGCAGCCGCGGACGTCCACAGCAACGCTATGGCGCCGGCGGCGGTGCGGGCGGCGGCCGTTCCGGCTCCTCCATGGACAACATCGCCAGCTTCTTCTCGCAGAGGGGCCAGAAGGTCTCCCGCCCGAAGATAGACCTCCCTGAGCCTACCGGCAAGACCGGAATGGCCCGCGGAACCCGGGTCCGCCACCCCAAATACGGGGAAGGAATCCTGGTTCGGCGCGAAGGCGAGGGGGATGACGCCAAAATTACGGTAGAATTTACGAAGCATGGCGTTAAGAAGCTGGTGGAGAAGTTTGCCCAGCTCGAACGCATCTAGGTCGCATCCAGGGTTTCGTATTCAGGAGTTCCGTATTCCGGGGTTCCGCATGCAGGCGATCTGGGCGTGCAACATTTTCAGAGAACAGAGAGAAGACAGTGGCAAATACCAAGAGCGTTACCGACACAACAGAGCGCAAGAAACTGAAGCGCGCTGCCCGTAAGAAGGCGGCTCCCAAGGCCAAGCGCACCACCCCGCGCGGCTCCAACAAGCAGAAACTCCGGAAGTTGTCGCGCGGCCAGTCTAAGCGCTAGAGCCACACACTCTTCCAACAAGTAGTCGAAGCAAGGCCCGCCTACGCGGCGGGCCTTGCTTTTTGCTGTCCGGAATCATTGCCTCCAGGCGATGGAGCATTTCTCCTAAAGGTGTGAAGGCGGAGTTTTGGCTGTTTGCGCCGTTTTCCTGCGAAGAAAACGGCATTCGCAGATTTAGAGCGTTTTCCCTGTTGCTGGGTATCCCGGAAGAGGAGCGCAGCGGCGTTTTCATTGCGGAAAACGCCCATAGATGCGGAATCCCTACGCTACACCTACAGGGAAAATGCTCTATCGAAAGCTACAGTATTAGGAGAATTGCTCTAATCTTGCTGTAATCGAACCTGAACCACACCACATCCGCAGGAGCACTCCGCTGGCCCGGCAAATCTTCGCGACCAAGTCGATTGACAAGCTTATCTCCGAGTCCGAAGACCCGGAACGGAGCCTGAAAAAGACGCTAGGACCGGTCTCGCTCACCGCGCTGGGCATCGGCGCCGTCATCGGCTCCGGCATCTTCACTGTCATCGGCACGGCCATCGGCGGCAATCCCTCCAAGCTCGCGGACTGGAAGGCCTCGCCAATCATCGACTTGATTCTGCATCACGGCTCGGTCGCCGGCCGTCCGGGCGCGGGCCCTGCCCTCGCGCTCTCTCTGATTCTGGTCGCCATCGTCTGCGGCTTGACCGGCCTTTGTTATGCCGAGCTCGCCAGCATGATTCCGATTGCCGGATCGGCGTACACCTACACCTATGCCACGCTGGGTGAACTGATCGCCTGGATCATCGGCTGGGACCTCATCCTCGAATACGCCTTCTCGAACATGAGCGTCTCCGTCGGCTTTGCTGCGCACGTCGTCGACCTGATTGACTGGCTCGGCATCAAGATGGATCCCAAGTGGCTGTCCCCGGCCTATCTGCCGCTTGGCCTACAGGACCTCGCTGGGCACGATATTTACCAACCGGGCTGGCACTTCGGCTTCAATATCCCGGCCTTCCTCATTGTGCTTATCCTCACCGTGATCCTTGTCCGCGGCATCCGCGAATCCGCCCGGACGAACAACATCATGGTGCTGGTGAAGATCTTCGCCATTCTGCTTTTCATCTTCTTCGGCTTGAGCTTCATCCATCCGGGGAACTATCACCCCTTCGTTCCCAATGGCTTTCCAGGTGTGCTCGCCGGCGGTTCGATCATCTTCTTCACCTACATCGGCTTCGACTCCGTCTCTACCGCGAGTGAAGAGTGCCGCGATCCCAAGCGCGATGTTCCCATAGGCATCATTGCCACACTGGTGATCTGCACCCTCCTCTACGTCGGAGTCGCGGCCATCCTGACCGGCATCGTGCCCTGGCAGTCCATCGCGGGCGACGCTGCCCCAGTGGTGACAGCCCTCAAACGTATCAGTCTCACGCCGCAAGGCCATCACCTGCATTGGGTGCGTCTGGCCGTGCTTCTCGGCGCCATCGTCGGGATGATCTCTTCCATTCTCGTTTTCCAACTCGGTCAGGCCCGCGTCTGGTTCGCCATGTCGCGCGATCGCCTGCTGCCCGATATCTTCAGCAGCCTGAACCCGAAGTACCGCACCCCCGCCTTCGCGACCTGGTTCGCCGGCATCCTCGTAGCCATTCCATCGGGACTCTTCGACGTGGGCTCGTTCGCCGAGATGTCGAACATCGGCACCCTCTTCGCTTTCGTTCTGGTCTCAATCGGCGTGATCGTGCTTCGGCGCCGCCAGCCGGAACGTCATCGCGGCTTCCGCGTTCCATTCGGCCCAGTCATTCCGGTCCTCAGCACCCTCTGCTGCCTGCTTCTGATGGCCGGCCTGCCGGCTATCACCTGGGTACGTTTCTTCGTGTGGCTGGTGATCGGCCTGTTTGTCTACTTCCTTTACAGCCGCAAGCGCAGCGAGTTCGCGCCTAAGACAGAAACGGTCGCCACGCTGCAGGGACGGTAATTACCATTACCTTCGCAACTCTCCGGCAAAAGACACGTGCTATTGCCCGGTACACTAACAATCATGCCGCAACGGCCTCTGTACCCTCACGACCTCGAACCGCGCGACTGGCTCCGCCGCCTGCCGAAGTGTGAGCTGCATCTGCATCTCGAGGGTACGATCGAGCCGGAGACCCTGGTCGAGCTCTCCCGCCGCCATGACGCCACTCCGCTTACGTTGGAACAGGCCCGCGAACTCTACCGGTACGAGAATTTCCTCGAGTTCCTGATGGCCTTCAAGGCCGTGACCGAACGGCTGCAGACGCCCGAAGACTATGAGCTGATCACCTACAACATGGTGAGCGCGCTCGCCGCCCAGGGCGTCGTGCATGCTGAGGCTTACATCTCTTTCGGCATCATCTACTTCATCAAACAGCTCGATGTCGAACCCTTCGTCGAAGGCATGGAACGTGGCCGCCTGCGTGCCGAAAAAGACTTCGGCGTCACACTGCTCTGGATCATCGATGCCGTACGCCACTTCGGAGTAGACGAAGCCGCGCGCGTCTTTCGCAAAGCCGCCGAACTACGCGAGCAGTACCCCAGCATCGTCGGCATCGGAATCGGCGGCGACGAAGCACGCGGCCCCGCCGACCAGTTCCGCGAGCTCTATCTCGAAGCTAAAAATGCCGGCCTGCGGCTGACGGCACACGCCGGTGAGTCAGTCGGCCCGCACAGCATCTGGTCCGCCATCAACATTGGCGCGGAACGCATCGGCCACGCTCTTACCGCCACCCAGGATACGGAGCTCATGGAAGTGCTGGCCGAAAAACAGATTCCTCTGGAGCTGAACATCACCAGCAACCTGAAGACAGGTTGTTGTCCCTCGCTCGACTCCCACCCGGCACGCGACTACTTCCACTCCGGCCTGATGGTCACGCTCAACTCCGACGACCCGCCGATGTTCGGCGCTAACCTGCTGGACGAATACATCCTCGCCCACGAACAACTCGAGTTCACCCTGGAACAGATGCGGGAACTCGCGGCCAACTCCGTAGAAGCCAGCTTCTTAGGCCCGGAACGGAAGCTGGCGCTGCTGCGCCAGGTGGAACAGTACTGAATAGTTGAATAGTGGGAATAGTTGAATGTTGAATAGTGCCAATCGCACCACAGACCACCATTCAACTATTCAACGATTGAACCATTCAACTTGCGCCCGATCAGGGCGCGGGTACCATCACTGCGTTCGGATCGACCTTCGGGATTCCAAAGTGACCGCTCAGATGCAACAGATCCAGTGGGCGGAGCTGGCACGAAATAGAGATGAAGCTCATCTGCCGCGGTTGGCGGATCAGCACCGAAACATCATCGATCTGCGCTCCGCTGAAGTGCATCCAGAGATCGGTCC
>JAEKKE010000555.1 GCA_019510535.1 Acidobacteriota bacterium | reverse complement strand
TCAGCCGTCTGACCCCTGATCTGCGGTTACAGGCGCTGCTGATCGCCTTCGCCTTCGGAGCATTTCTCGAGGGCGCTGCCGGCTTCGGCGCTCCGGTGGCGATTGCGGCCACCATGCTGACCGGCCTTGGCTTCTCGGCCTTTACCGCTGCCGCTATCTGCCTGCTGGCCAACACTGGCCCCGTTGCTTTCGGATCGATTGGGATTCCAGTGGTGACGCTTGCCGGGATCACCGGCCTGCCGCTCGACAAGCTCAGCGGAGCGGTCGGCAGCTTCTGCGCGCCGGTCTCGTTCATTCTTCCTGCGTACCTGATCCTCGCCATGTGGGGCCGCGCTGGTTTTGCCGGAGTCTGGCTGCCATGCCTTGTCGGCGGAGCCGCCTTCGCGTCCGTGCAATGGAGCGTCTCGCACTACATCGGACCGCAGCTCACCGACATCCTTGCCTCGCTCACCGCGATTGCTGCCCTCGTCGCTGTGATTCGCTTCCGCCGCAAGGAGCAGGACACCTCCTATCTGCACCCCGGCGACATTACGGACACGACAACCACAAACGGCTACACCGTCGGTCAGATCTTCGTTGCCTGGATGCCCTACGGTCTGCTGGTGCTCTGCGTGCTGCTCTGGGGCTATCAGCCATTTCAGAAGCTGCTGAACCGCGGCAGCATCCTGATCCCCTGGCCCTACCTGCACAACATGGTGCTGCGCATGCCGCCGCTGGTAGCCAAGGCCGCACCATATCCTGCGGTCTTCAACCTGAACTGGTTCGGAGCCTCCGGCACCTCCTGCATGACCGCAACAGTCCTTTCGGCCCTGCTGCTGCGAGTGCGGCCGATGGAGTTCTTCCGCATCCTGGTCTCGGTGGTACGCACACTGGCGCTGCCTACCGTAACCGTCACCTCGGTGCTGGCAATGGCCTTACTGATGAACTACTGCGGAGCCACCGCTACCCTGGGCCTGGCCTTCGCAGCAACCGGAGTGCTGTTCCCCTTCTTCAGCGCACTGCTGGGCTGGCTCGGCGTCTTCCTTACTGGCTCGGACACCTCCGCCAACGCTCTCTTCGGCAGCCTGCAAGAGGTCACGGCCAACCGTCTCGGACTCGATGCAGTGCTGATGGCCGCAGCCAACTCCGCCGGCGGCGTGATGGGCAAGATGATCAGCCTACAGACCATCGCCGTAGCCGCCGCAGCAACGAACATGTCGCTGCACGACCAGTCAAAGCTCTTCCGCTTTACGTTGAGGCACAGCGTGCTGCTCGCGGCCGTCATAGGCTTGCTGGCGGTAGTGTATGTCTATGTCTTTCACGTGCGATGGCTCTAACCGCCGTTTCAGTTCATTCGCTGTAGAACCTCAATCTCCACGACATCACCATCTTGCAGATGAAAGGCATCGCGGAGCTTGATATCGGTGGCCACCTCAACAATAGTCCTGGGATGGTCACCGCGGCCTTGCTCGTTAGCATCCGTCCTAAGGATGAACGCAGGCCTCCCGAGGATGGAACAGGGAACAAGATTCACAGAGACGGTGCCGCCATACTCGTGCCCTTCGAGCCGCATCGGCCTCTCCGGCAATCGATACGGAGTTTCAAGCTGGATATTGAGTGTTCCGGGAAACAAGATCATTCCTGTCTTCGCCAAGTAGTGATCGCGCAGCTTCTCGATCCAATAGGAGAAGTTACCAATTCCCGAGACTACCCTGCCACGTAATATCAACGACCCAACTCCACAAAAACGGGTTGATACCCAGATAAACTTTCGCGAGCTTTCTTCAAGCTCACATCGCTACCACAGCTTTCGGCCGATACGCACTTCCCCACTGCGATGGCTTCGGTCCCATCACAAATTTCACCGTCGCACCTGCCTGAATCTGCTCCCACGTCAGCACTGGTTCCGTCAGCGGTTTGCCGTCGAT
>JAEKKE010000564.1 GCA_019510535.1 Acidobacteriota bacterium | reverse complement strand
GTGCCCTACCTTTCGTCGTCAAAATCCGCACTATTTGAGCGTTTCCCTGTTGCCTGCATACCCCCCGGGAGGGGCATGCAGTGGCATTTCATTACGGAAACACCCGTAAAATGCGAAAGCCCTACGCTACACCCACAGGGAAATGCTCTAGCGCGGCATTCGCGGAAAGTAAGAGTCCCATAGTGCCATTTTTGTTGCTTAGCTATCTGTATTTAGCGAGATACACACCAGGGCAGCCCAGATGCATCTGTTCGGCATCTACTTCATCGATCTCTATGGAGGTTTTTTATGCTGATCCTTCTGATCGTTCTGCTTCTCCTGATGTTTGGCGCATTTCCGGCATGGCCGTATAGCCGTAGCTGGGGCTATTACCCGAGTGGCGGTCTTGGCCTAATCGTGCTGATTGTGCTGGTACTGCTGCTAACACACAGGGTTTAGAACGTGACAAATAGGTTCTAAGCAATTGCTATCATCGAAGGCACATCTGTAGGAGTGTCTTCGATGACGATTGCTTCCACCAGCTCCGCCCTGCGACTCAGTAAACTGGCCCCCTCTATTGTCCAGTCTGAGATCCGCGCCATGACCATCGCATGCAACGCCATCGATGGCATCAATATGTCCCAGGGCGTCTGCGATACGGATCCACCGCATCCAGTCATTGAAGGCGCCGTCAACGCCATGCGCAATGGCTTCAATATCTATGCGCGTATGGACGGCATCGATTCGCTGCGTCATGCCATCGCACGCAAGTTTGCGCACTACAACGCCATTACCGCCGATCCCGATGGCGAGATCCTGGTCACGACCGGAACCACCGGAGCCATGCTGGCGACATGCATGGCGTTGTTTGACCCAGGCGATGAGGTGATTGTCTTCGAGCCCTTCTACGGCTACCACGTCAACATGCTCCTGGGCCTGAACCTGAAGCCTGTGATTGTTCCGTTGACTGCGCCCCGCTGGGACTTCGATCCCGAAGCCCTGGCAAACGCCATCACGCCGAAGACACGCGCCATCCTCGTCAATACGCCCGGTAACCCGTCAGGCAAAGTCTTCACACGCACGGAACTGGAAGCCCTGGCGACCATCGCAATCGATGCCGATCTCTTCGTCATCACCGACGAGATCTACGAATACTTCCTCTACGACGGTCACGAACATATCTCCCCGGCGACACTGCCCGGCATGGCCGAGAGGACGATCACCATCGCCGGCTTTTCCAAGACCTTCTCCGTCACCGGTTGGCGTCTGGGCTACCTGCATGCCAGTAAGCGTTGGACGCCGTCCATCGCCTACTTCCACGACCTGCTCTTCATCTCCGCTCCTGCGCCGTTACAACACGGTGTTGCCGCCGGCTTGTGCGACCTTCCTGACAGCTTCTATACCGACATGCAGACCGAATATGTCGCCAAGCGTGACAAGACTGTAGCCGCGCTCGCGGATGCCGGACTGACACCGACTGTCCCGCAGGGCGCGTATTACATCCTCGCCGATGTCTCCCGCGTTGAAGGCTCTACCTCCAAGGAGAAGGCGCGTAACCTGCTCAAACAGGTTGGTGTGGCTGCCGTGGCTGGGTCAGCATTCTTCCGTGCAGGCAAAGGAGAGAACCTGCTGCGCTTCTGCTATGCGAAGAAAGATGACGCGTTGGACGAAGCCTGCAGGCGGCTGCGGTCACTCTAGACCTGCCCACATCTCTTCGTCTGTCATCCTGAGCGAAGGCGAAGGACCCGCTTTAGCACCGCCACTAAACTACGACGCAGGCACACTCTCGTTGGCCCATTCTTTCGCGAAGCGAAAGGGTGGGGTATCGCGCTATGCGCGACCGCTTTTTCTATCTCGACACTGGCTACACTCAAAAGCAAAAGCCCGCCATAAGCGGGCTTTCTACATCATGCAGAGAACAAAGTCCTACACACACCC
>JAEKKE010000563.1 GCA_019510535.1 Acidobacteriota bacterium | reverse complement strand
TCCTTCGGCATGAAGATGTGAGCTTCCATCCCGGCAGCGGCAGCATAGGCCGCCATGGCTCCGCCGGCATTGCCTGCGGAAGGAGCAGCGACCTTACGGATGCCCAAATGCTTCGCCATGGAGATGGCCATGGCCATGCCGCGCGCCTTGAAGGTTCCGGTGGGATTGGCGCCCTCTTCCTTAACCCATACCTTGCCGTAGCGGCGGCTGGGCAGCATGGGCGTCCAGCCTTCACCGAGGGAAACCGGCGTGACCTCCGGCAGGACCTCGCGATAGCGCCACATTCCCGTGGAGCGGGGATAGTCCGCCGTCACGCGATCACGGGCAGCAAGGCCTTTCGCCGCGGAGAGATCGTAGCGGACATAGTAGGAGCCTGCGCACTTTGGACAGACATTCTGTGGGACGGAGGCGCTGGCCGTGTGGCCACAGCGCGAACATTCAAGATGCTTGATCGACGGCATACTTCCTTTATTCCGGGCGCGGGTTATGCTCACGCCAGACTTTGTAGGCGCCCCACGCAGCGAGAGTGCAGTTGTCCTGGATCTCGCTGCGAAGGATCATCTGTTCGAATTCGGCGACGGAGACACGAAAGATCTCGAGGTCGTGCTCTTCCGGATCCCGCTCCGTTGCGCCCTGTTTCAAGTCCTCCGCGAGATAGAGATAGTGCCGCTGACGCATCACGCCATAAGCAATCCACATCTCGTTGAGAAGAGTCATGCGGCCCGCAACCAGGCCGGTTTCTTCTCCCAATTCCCCATGAGCAAGCTCCTCGGGAACGATATCTTCAGTCTCCCAGCCACCCTGGGGGAACTCCTTGAACCGCTTACCGATCGTGTAACGATACTGCTCCACCAGGTAGACGAACTCTCCCTCGGATGTGCGCTCCAGAGGAATGATGATGCAGGCCGGGTCTTTCTCGATGACGCCATAGACACCCCGCACGCCGCCCGGGCGCTCGATGATGTCTTCTCGTACGCGTGTCCAGGGATTGCGGTAGACCTCGCGTGAGGAGATGGTCTTGATCGACATGAGTCTCCTACTCGGCGGGGACCAGCACTTCGAGGTGCGAAGGATGGGCTGCCGAGAAATAGATGCTCTGCGTCTGCGGCTTATACGCATCCGCGGGAGCGGTCATGATGTTTTCCACGAAGGTCTGCGGATTGCGGTCATAGAGCGGGAACCACGAGGATTGCACCTGCACCATAATGCGGTGCCCCTTCTTGAAGGTGTGGTCCGCTCCGTGAAGACTCCATTTGAACTCGGCAACCCGGTTCGGAGCAATGGCTTCAGGCTTCTCGAAGCTCTTGTTATAACGGCCGCGGAAGATCTCATCGACGATCATCAGCTCATAACCAGCCATGGGCGCGGGAGCATCGTCCGGATAGACATCGATCAGTTTCACAACCCAGTCCGCATCGCTGCCAGTCGTGGAAGCGAAAAGGTCAGCGACGATATCGCCGGTGATGGTGGTGTCTTTGTCGAGCACCGGCGACTGGAAGACTGCCGTGTCGTTACGGCCGGTCACAAAGCGCTGATCTTCTACCAGCCATTGCCGCCACTTCGATCCATTGCCATAGGTGGACTGAATTGGCCGGGCACGGTACGGCACAGGATTTGCGGGATCGGCGACGTAGGTGACCACCGAAGACTTGTCATCGCCCTTTGGCGCCGTGAAGCTGACGCTCTTCTGCGGAGCCAGATAGAGCTTCGCCGTCTTGAAGCCGGTCTTCGGTGGCCAGACATCGTAACGATGCCACTGATCTTCACCGGTGCGGAAGCTGGCAGTGTCCTTGAGATCGAAGCCGGGTTTGTCCTTCAGGTAGAACTCGAAGAACGGAGCTTCAATGGTCTTGCGGTATTGATCGCCCGCGGGAGCTCCGAAGTCAACAGCTCCTAAATGGCGTGAAGTGGCTCCCCA
>JAEKKE010000562.1 GCA_019510535.1 Acidobacteriota bacterium | reverse complement strand
TGGGGTCCAAGACCCATATGGATACCTATCGCATGCGCACCATCGCCAGCTATTACGACGCCTATAGCGGTGGGTTGCCGTCAGACGGCTCGGGCCTCACCGTGGCCGACCCCAGCCTCACCAGCGAGGATACGTTCAACAAGATGCCCAAGGGCCAGCGCGACATGGTCTATCTGCGCCAGGCGCTGCTCACGGCTCATGAGTTGGGTCACACTTTGGGTTTCCCGCACAACTGGGCGGCCAATATGAACAACCGCTCCTCGGTGATGGAATATCCGACGCCGCGCGTGAAGGTCACCAATGGCAAGCTCGACCTCAGCGAATCCTTCATGACCTCGATCGGCGCCTATGACGTCTATACCGTGCGCTACGCCTATACACCTTTCGCGGCGGGCGGTGAGAAGGCTGGCCTCGACAATATCATCAAGGACATGCACGACCACGGCATGGTCTATACCCGCGATGCCGACCCTCGTTACACCTGGTACGACGACCGCGAGACACCAACCGCGAACCTGAAAGAGAGCGCGGAAGTCCGTAAGATCGCGCTGGCCAACTACGGCGCCGCCATGCTCAAGCCGGGTGAGCCGATCGGGTCTCTGCGCGACATGCGGCTGTGGATCGTCTACCTGCAACAGCGTTACGCCATCGAATCTGCCGTCAAATATATCGGCGGCATGTTCCAGAATCTCACCACCAAGGACGAGGCGCATCCCTTGCCGCCTACTCAGTTCATTCCAGCCAGTGAACAGCGCGAGGTGATGGGCCTGTTGATGGATGCCGTAGAGCCCAAGAATCTGGAAATCCCGGAATCCCTGCTGATCCAGCTCGCGCCCGATCCCGGCCGCAATCTGGAGGATCTGTCCAATGATGATGTGTTTGACCAATTACGGGCTGCGCGCATTCTGTCGGCGATGGTGAGCCAGCCCTGGTTCGATCCAGATCGCGCTGCACGCATGGTGTCGCTCGCGGCCCGAAAGCCGGACACGCTGACATTTCCGGAAATGGTCGACACAGTGCTGGCCCACACTTGGAAGATTTCTCCCAGCGGCGTTGCGCAGGAAAAGGCGCTGCTGCGCGTCACCCAAAATGTGACCATGCAATCCATGATGGCGCTGGGCGGGGCCAAGGACACTGCGCCGGAAGCCAAGGATTATGTGCTGGATCAGTTGGCGCTGCTGGCCGACGACCTCAAGACCCGCAAGGACGGCGATCCGCTCACCGATGCCTTTTATCGCCAGTCGGCGCGGGAGATCGCCCACTATCTGACCAATCCCGAAGCCAATGCACCCAAGGAAATCGCGCCCGCCTGGGGCAAGGGACCGCGGTCACGCTTCCCATTTCCACCCGGACCGCCTCTATAGTTTTTCTAAGCGGAAGTGGGTCCGTGTGCTGTCAGGGCGTGGGGCAACCGACGCTCAAGGCGTTCGCCAGCCGGTCTTTCAGGGACACCATTTCGATTGTGCCGAGCTTTCCCGGTTTGATACCGGGGCCGGAGAGCAGGAAGATGCTGTGGTAATCCGGGCGCGTCGGCCAGAAACCGTGATTGCCCTTGGTCTCTGAAGGTTCGCGCGGCTCCTTGCGGTTGCCGAACATCACATGCGGCGCGGGTTCAAACGCCGTGCCCGACAGTTGCGGCGCATAGCGTTTTAATTCTTCTGACGGCACTTCGCGCCCCACTTCGCCCTTGCCGGACTGCGCCCTCAGCCAGGCAATGACTTGCGGATCGCTGCCGGTCACCAGCCCGCCAGCCACCGTCATGGCGCCGGTCACGCCATCGGCGGCCGCCAGGACTTTGGGATTGGCGATGTGGTCGATCTGTTCAAAGCCATGATCGGACACCAGCGCCAGAGCGTAGTCCTTGGGCAGGCCTTCGAGGATATCGCCGATCAATTCGTCGGTGCGTTCCACCACTGCCTT
>JAEKKE010000561.1 GCA_019510535.1 Acidobacteriota bacterium | reverse complement strand
TCTCACTGGCGATCATCTCCAGACCTTCGTGCTGGCGGATGACCTCCTTTTCGACCATCGTTGCGATTTCGGGGTCAGAGGCGGCGAGTGAGGCGTTGAAGTCGATCGGCATAGGAATATTCTAGCTGCCGGGCGAAAGACCTGGCTCAGACGCTAGTCCTACGCTGGCCTAGCCCATACACCGGGTGCCCCAGCTCCGGGATGGTGTCCCTCGGGGACCTCGGCATCGCGCTACGCGCGACCGTCTTTCGTAGGCACATCCTCGGGCTGCAGGTGAAGCGGCGCGCTTCGCCAGCAGTTGATCAGCTTCTTGATTCAATTTTCAATCAACGCTGTTGGCGAAGGTGTTGTTCGCGGAAGCTTTCCCTGCGCCTGCCACCAAAGTCGCATCGCATTCCCCCACACAGGCGATATCGCCCGATTCTAAAGCGCGCGATCCTCCCAAAAGAGGAACCGAATCCAAGTTCGGAGGGTCATTCTGAATGCATGATTTCCTTCTAGCCCTATGTTGCGTCACTATGGTGTGGGCGCCGTGGTATGTATCGTTTTCGGACACCAAGGTAGACGCGGTCGAAGAAGAATGCATCACAAAAGTTGTCCGCTGCACTAAAGCAACGGGGGACGGTCGCCGATGGATACGTTGACCAATATGATGGACCTTATCTTAGGTTGCAGTTTGGTTGCTGTAGTTGTTCTCCCTTGCCTCTTTGCTTCGCACTTCGGCAGGGCGCATCGCCACACCAACAAGACTGCTTGAACAATTCGCTTCCAGGGTTAGAGCATTTTTCCTGTAGGTGTAGCGCGGGGCTTGTGCATCTATGGGCGTTTTCCTCAATGAAAACGCCGCAGCACGAGTCCTTCCGGGACACCCAGCAACAGGAAAATGCTCTTAGCCCGCCGTACGCAGGCGCTTGAACGCTCGATAGACGAACGTGCCAAGGTACCAGCCGTCCAGCCATGCGTATGGCTTCTCACCCACCACGTAATGCCCGCAAGGCAGCACTTTAGGCGTGTGCGGAATTCCACGCTGTTCAAAGTTCCGCAGTACCTCCAGCGAAAACTCCAGAGGAAACGTCAGATCGTAGGTCGCATAAACGACCAGCGTCTGCCGGTCTTTCACACGTGCAAACTGCTCCATGTAATTCTTCGGGCTGATCGCCTCGAAGCAGGCCCGCACATCCTCCCGCGACATGCCGGCTTCTTCAAACGCCGCGCGGACGTGGCGCGTGCTCTGCCCCTGCCACACCACATCGCCGAAGCTGGTTGATGCGTGATTGAAGGCGCAGACTTTTAACCGTTCGTCGAAAGCTGCGGAGAGAAACGCATACTCCGACCCCAGGCTCGTTCCCAGTACGCCAAAGTGTGTGTATCCCTGTGACTGCAGCCAGTCGATACAGCTCCGCACATCGACGACGGCCTGCCGCACCGCCTCGATGGTGCGGCCGATGTTCGAGCTTACGGCGTAGTCCGATCGTTCCAGCTCTGCCGGTCTGCGGATGTCGTGATACGGCTTTGAGAGCCGCAGCGCGGAGACGCCGAACTTGTTGAACAGATCGCAGAGGACGTTATGGCTGAAGGCATCGGCATTCCACTGCGGCATGACGATGATCGCCTGCTTCGGCCGTTTGGGATCCTGATGTGCCGAGGCCGGATACCAGCGTGCATTCACCTGGTCGTTCTCCGGATACTTGGTGCGCACGGCGGAGGTAAAACGCAGGAACTCGGCCTCTTCAATCAGGCCCTCTTCGGCGTTGGCTTTCCAAAGCGCATCCTTCGCCAGCGTTTCCGGACGCACGTTGGTGGGAAAGAGCTGCGGGTGCCGCTTCTCCAGACGGAAGTCGGTCGGCGTCTGATAGCTGAAGAAATCCGCGGCATTGGCGACGATGTGGCCGTTGATGGCCTTCATCGATCCAAGCGGGTCTTCTTCCAC
>JAEKKE010000315.1 GCA_019510535.1 Acidobacteriota bacterium | reverse complement strand
GCAAAGCCGATGCCCGAGATAGGAGCCGGCGTCTCCGGGAAGCACTTATCGACGACACTGATGTGCAGACCGAGGATATCGAAGAGATGGGCCGAGCGGTAGGAGTCGACGACCGAGACACCCATCTTCGACATGATCTTAGCGAGACCCGTATCGAGCGCCTTGAGCATCTTCTTCTCGGACTCGTAGGGGTCGGTTCCGGCGGGAGTAAGAGCGCGGCCGCTTTCGAGGGCCAGCCACGGACAGACCGCACCTGCGCCGTAGCCGATAAGGACGGCGGCGTGGTGAATGTCGCGACAGTCTCCCGCTTCTACAGCGATACCCACGTTAGCGCGCAGGCCTGCCTTGATCAGGACCTCATTGACATAGGCAGTGGCCATCGCCATGGGGATCGGCAGCGAGGCGGCCGAAGCTCCACGGTCGGTCAGCAGCAGAATGCCGGCGCCGTTGTGCACCAGGCTCACAGCCTGCTCGCCGACTGCTTCAAGCCCTGCTTCGAGGGTCGTCGTTGCATCGAAGAGACACGGCAGCTCGACCGTCTTCAGATTGGCGGCGTGATCGTACTTGTGCTCACGCAGCGCGGCGGCCTGTCCCAGCGAAAGGAACGGCGAGAACAGCGAGAGACCCGGCAGCGGAGCATGCTTGTCGAGCATATGCGACCACGGACCGAGGCGTGTATGCAGCGAAACCACGCAGGCCTCGCGGAGCGGATCGATCGCCGGATTGGTTACCTGGGCGAAGCGCTGGCGGAAGTAGGCATAGAGCGGACGCGGAGCCTTCGCCAGAAATGCGAGCGGCGTATCGTCACCCATTGACCACACCGGATCCTTGCCCTCGGTCGCCATTGGCGCGAGGATCATGCGGACCTCTTCCTTGGTATAGCCAAAGGCAAGGTGAATCGGCAGCAGAGACTTCAGGTCGCGTGTGTCGGCGATATCGGCCTTGACCAGCGGGGTCTGCTCGGCGAGAAGCTGCTGGTAAGTCGGGTCAGCATCGAACAGGTCGAAGAGCTCGTCGTTGTGCAGCACCTTGTGCTCGATCAGATCAACAACGAACATCTCACCCGGACCAAGACGTCCGGACTCGATTACCGTATTCGGATCAAGATCAACCAGGCCGGCCTCAGATCCGGCAACGACGATACCGGTATTGGTGACGGCATAGCGCGAGGGACGCAGACCGTTACGGTCCAGGGCCGCACCGACGACCTTACCGTCGGCAAAGCCGAGCGCAGCAGGGCCATCCCAGGGCTCAGCCATATCGACGTGGTACTGCAGGAAGGAAGAGGGCTTCGCGGTGTAGGCCGGAGGTACCAGCATGCGAAGGGACTCAGGCAGCGTACGGCCGTTGTAGCGAAGCAGTTCGACGGTCTCGTCGAGAGAGGTGGAATCGGAACCGCCCTGCGTCAGAATCGGCTTGCACTCGTCAGGCAGGGTGGCATCGCGGGCAGCCATGCGGGCGCGGTTGCCCCAGACAGTGTTGATCTCGCCATTATGCGCCAGAGCCCGACAAGGCTGTGCGCGGTGCCAGGTCGGCGTGGTGTTGGTGGCGTAGCGCTGATGGAAGAGCGCGAAGGACGTCACAAATGCCTGATTGGCCAGGTCGGGAAAGAATTCCGGCAGCAGGCGGCCAGCGCACATCGACTTGTAGACGATGGTCTGGGTCGAGAGCGAACAAAGGTATCCGTCAGCCTCGCCAGAGGCGAGGAAGCCGTCAAACTTCTTGCGCGCCAGGTACAGGCGGCGCTCCACGTCCGTGGAGGTGTCGTCAGTGGTGGCGATCACCTGCTTGATGACAGGCATGGTGGAGAGGGCGATCTCACCCAGAGTCTCCGGACGGGTCGGCACCGTACGCCACGCCAGGACCTTAAACGACTGAAGCTCCAGGGAACGGACAATGGCGGCCTCCGTTTTGGCCGAATCCACCGGCAGGAAGCACATGCCGACGGCAAGCGGTTTGTCCGCCGGCAGGTCCAGTTTCAGCTCGTCCAGAAGCAGCGCACGCGGTACAGCGGCCATAATGCCTACGCCATCCGACGATTTGCCATCGGCCGCGACCGCGCCGCGGTGGGCGAGACGGGCAAGGGCGGTCAGGGCTTTGGCCAGAATGTCATACGACGGCGTGGCAGACACCTGAGCGACGAAACCAACGCCGCAGGAGTCATGGTCAAAGCGAGAGTCGAGAAGCGAGGGCACTGACATCTTCATAGCGATGAACCTGGGTAAAGCCTTCCTGTCATTCGGGGACACCTGCAGGTAGACGCTCGCGATGGCGCGTATACATTCGCCTGAAAAGCGGTACTACTGGGAGTCCAGTCTTTATTCTACGCCGATTTCACCGCCCCGAAACATCGTCCAGAGGCATGGATCTCGACCTGAGAGCGACACCGCCAGGCACTTGACATAGCGGCTGTGAATATTTATACATGATCTTGTATTTTTATGCATCACCAGCGTAGTGCCGGCCGTCAAAAGCAGGTGCTGCGTTTTTCTGCTGTTCAAAGCGGCAGAGGATGCAGGACGGGTGAATAGAAATTCAGTATGAAACAGCAACGGCACAGTGCAATTCGAGAGCTCCTGGTGACGGCGACGGTCACCAGCCAGGATGAGCTGCGCAGAAAGCTGGCCAAGCGCGGTTTCAACGTCACGCAAGCGACCTTGTCCCGGGACATGCGCGAGTTGAACCTCTACAAGGGCCCGAACGGGTATACGCTCGCCAATTCCGCGGTAGCCGAAGATGACCGCTCTCCAGAGATCAATGACCTGCTGAAGAGCTTCGGTCTGGAGGTACGGCAGGCGATGAACCAGGTCGTCATCATCACGACGACTGGTGGAGCCCAGCCCGTAGCTGCCGGCCTGGATTATGAAGACTGGGATGAAATTGTAGGAACGATTGCCGGGGACGATACGGTGCTGGTGATTTGCGGCGATATCGAGCAGGCCAAAACCATAACCGCGCGGATTGCGGAGCTGATTAGATAAGAAGATGACGACGGCGACAGAGGTAAAGACGGAGTTGACGGCAACGACGGGCGGCGTACGCACGGCGCTTGCGGGCGTTAGCGGCTATGCCGGCGGAGAGCTGGCACGGCTGCTACTGAAGCACCCCCGGCTACAGGAGACCAGGCCCATTTTCATTGGCCGCGAGGCCACCACACTGAGCGACCTGCAACCGCATCTTTACACCATTGACGAGCAGGAATTGCCTGTAGTTCCCTACCCCACCTGGAGCGAGCTGAAGGCCGCCGGCGTGGAGATCATCTTTCTGGCGACTCCGCATGAGCAGTCGCGGGAGTGGGTACCGCAGATTCTGAATGCCGGTCTTCGCGTGGTGGATCTGAGCGGCGCCTGGCGGCTGAAGGCAGCCTCCAACCGGGCGGTCTATAAGCTGCACGATGCCGATGCGGAGCTGGCGGCGAAGCTGGATGCCGAAGCAGTCTTCGGCTGTCCGGAGCTGCATCATGACGCTATCCGCAATGCGCGGCTGGTCGCCAACCCTGGCTGTTATGCCACCAGTATCATTCTGGCGCTGCGGCCTCTGGTTGCCGCGGGGCTCGTGGATATCGAACATGGCATCGTCTGCGACGCCAAGAGCGGCGTGAGCGGCGCCGGCAAGGCTCCGACAGCAAAGACACACTTTATGCATGCCGCCGACAACTTGAGCGCTTATGCCGTCTTCGGACACCGGCACACAGGCGAGGTCCTGGAGCAGGTCGGCCTGCCGGCCGAGGCGCTGCAGTTCACGCCGCACCTGCTGCCGATTCCCCGCGGCATTCTGTCGACGATCTATCTGCGGCTGAAGTCCCGGATGGACAAGGCTGCTGTGGAGCAGGTCTTCCGGCAGTTTTATGCCGGCCATCCGCTGGTACGGGTCTTCAAGGCCGGGAGCCTGCCGCAAATCCAGTACATCGTACGGACAAACTACTGCGATCTGGGATTTGAACTTGCGGCCGACGGCCGACGCATGGTGCTGGTGAGCTGTCTCGACAATTTGCTGAAGGGCGCGGCGGGACAAGCCGTGGAGAACATGAACGTGATGTGTGGATGGAAGGAAGAGGAGGGCCTGCTGTGAAGTACGTCGTGAAATTGGGTGGTGCGGGCCTGGAGAACGAGAAGCTGCGGATGGATTGCGCGCGCGCCATTGTGGAGCTGGCCAAGGATGGCCACCAGGTGGCCGTGGTGCACGGTGGCGGTGTGCAGCTAACCAAGACGCTGGCGGCTCTGGGCAAGAAGAGTGAATTTATCCATGGGCTGCGCGTCACTGACGCCGAGACTCGCGATGCTGCGCTGATGGTGCTGGCGGGCCGTGTCAACAAGTCGCTGGTCGCGGCTCTGGGCCAGCTCGGCCAACAGGCTGTCGGTCTCGCCGGCGGCGATGGCAATGTCTTCCGTGCACGGAAGAAGAAGACCAACCCGGATCTGGGTTTTGTCGGGGAAATCGCCGCGACCGATCCGACGTGGCTCGACGCTATCTGGAAGATGGGAGCCATCCCGGTTATCTCATCCATTGCTTTAGGTTTTGACGGTGAGTACTACAACATAAACGCAGATGAGATGGCCTCGGCTGCGGCTGTTGCCACTCGGGCTGACGCCTTGGTCTTCCTGACCGATGTTCCCGGAGTGAAGGGCGCGGACGGAGCGGTAATGCGATGGCTCTCGTTGAAGGAGATTCCTCAGCTCGAGAAGAGCCAGGTGATCTCCGGTGGGATGCTGCCCAAGCTGAAGGCGTGCAAGGATGCGCTTCTGGGCGGTGTGAAGCGGGTTCGAATTTTGCCGGCGGAGGCAGCATGCGTGTTGCCCGACCTCGTCCATACACGAGTCAACGACGGTACAGAAGTGATGGTGGCGTAGAGATGGATAACCAAGAAAGGGTGAAGAAAATGGACCTTGCATCGATTCAGGCAGCTGAAAAGAAGTTCCTGCTTGAGACCTACGAACGCAATCCTGTGATGTTTGTAAGCGGCAAGGGCGTCTATCTGCGCGACAGCGAAGGCAACGACTACCTGGACCTGTTGAGCGGTATCGGTGTTTCGGCCCTCGGGTACGGACATCCGGCGATTGAGAATGCGATCGCGGAGCAGTCAAAGAAGCTGCTGCACACCTCAAATCTGTTCTTTCATGAAGGCACCGCCACACTCGCGCTCAAACTGACTGAGCTGACCGGCATGGACCGGGTCTTCTTCTGCAACTCGGGTACCGAGGCCTGGGAGGCGGCGCTGAAGCTCGCCCGCGCCCACGCCGGCGTATTGCGCGAAGAGGGCAAGACGATCGGAACAAAGTTCCTCGCCCTGGAGCACAGCTTCCATGGCCGGACGATGGGATCGGTCGCCACAACGCATAAGGACAAGTACCGCGAGCCCTTCGCTCCGGTGATGCCCGATGTCGAGTTCGTGCGCTTCAATGACATCGAAGACCTGAAGGCAAAGTTCTCCTCCGATGTCTGCGGCATCTGCATCGAGGTGCTGCAGGGCGAGGGTGGCATTCACCCTGTCTCCAACGAGTTCTTCGCGGCAGCACGTGCGCTGTGCGACTCGACCGGCGCCCTGCTGCTGGCCGACGAGATTCAGAGCGGCATGGGCCGGACCGGTAAGTGGACGGCGTACCAGCACTTCGGTATTCAGCCTGACATTACGACCCTGGCAAAGCCGCTGGCAGGCGGCCTGCCGATGGGCGCCATGCTTTGCAACGAGGAAGCTGCCCGCGCCATGAAGCCTGGTCTGCACGGAACCACTTTTGGTGGCGGCCCGCTGGCCTGCGCCGTGGCTACGGCAGTAATCGATGAGATCGAGAACTCAGACCTGCTGGCGCATGTGACCGAGGTCGGCAACTACTTCATAGAGCAGTTGCAGGACCTTGCGGCAAAGCATCCTGAAATCATCTCGGTACGTGGTATCGGTATGATGATCGGCGCGGAGATCAACGATGCGGAGCTGGCAAAGCAGGTTGCCAAGCAGATGATGGACCGGCGCATTCTGATCAACCGCACCAGCGAGACAGTATTGCGGTTCCTTCCGCCTTACCTGATCGAAAAGAAACATGTAAACATTGCAGTAAGCGCTCTGGACGAGATTTTGAAGCAGGCTAAGGAGGCAACGTCTCCAGCGCTTGCCGGTGAGGCATCCCATGGATAGCAAAACCATTGTCATGAGCCCGAGGAATGAAGGAGTAGCAGTGCCGAAAGTATCATTGGGAATTCAAAGCGATAGCGCATTCAGTGAGGCCGCAAAGCGCTTGAAAGGCCGCGATCTGTGTTCGATCGCCGATCTGACCGTTGAAGAGATGGCAGCCATCATGGAGCTTGCGCATGCCGTCAAAAACCATCCGGAAGATTTCAAGACAGCCCTCGATGGCAAGCAGATGGTGATGTTCTTCGAGAAGGCGTCGTTGCGTACGCGCCTGACCTTCGAGGCCGCCATCAATACCATGGGCGGCAATGCCATCTTCGTCGACCAGACGCAGAGCCCCCTGGGCGAGCGCGAGAGCCTGGCGGATATGGCGCATAACCTCGAGCGCTGGATGAGTGTGATTGTCCTGCGCACCTATTCGCACGACACCATCACGGAGATGGCTGCTTCCGCCAAGGTGCCTGTCGTCAATGCCCTATCGGATTATGAGCATCCGTGCCAGGCGATTGCGGACTTCCTGACGCTGGAAGAGAAGTTCTCCACCTGCGAAGGTCTGAAGTTCACTTACGTCGGTGACGGCAATAACGTCTGCCACTCCCTGATGCTGGCCGCGGCACAGCTCGGAGCACATTGCACTATCGGGACGCCGAAGAACTATGGGCCGAAGCTGGACGTGATTCACAAGGCCATCGAGATCGCGGAGCAGACCGGCGGAAGCATCACGCTGACGCAGGACCCCATCAAGGCCGTAACCGGCGCTGATGCGATCTATACCGACGTCTGCACCTCCATGGGCTTCGAGCACGAGGCGACCAAGCGCGCTCCGATCTTCAAGCCCTACCAGGTCAACGACGAGCTCATGTCGCATGCCAACGATCAGGCCGTCTTCATGCACTGCCTGCCGGCGCATCGCAACGCCGAGGTGACCGACGCAGTGTTAGATGGTCCGCAGTCGATCGTCTTCGACCAGGCGGAGAACCGTATGCATGCGCAGAAGGCCATCCTGCTGATGCTGCTCGGAGGCGCCAAGCGCATTCCGAAGGCGAAGAAGCGGTTCGTCTAACTAGGATCCACCGCACTCTGTCCGGTCACCTGCAACCAGGTGACCGGACGCAAGGAAAGAGGTTATGACGTGAAAATGTGGTCTGGGCGGTTCCGGGAACCGCTCAATCGCAAATTCGAGCTGTGGCAGCGGTCGTTCCCCTTTGACTGGCAGCTGATCCCCCAGGAGATCCGTGCGTCAAAGGCCCATGCGAGGATGATCGCG
>JAEKKE010000551.1 GCA_019510535.1 Acidobacteriota bacterium | reverse complement strand
GCCAAGGCGGCACAGGTGAACAGCATCCAGGCAAAGCGGCGCATATGGCCACTTTAGAGCATCTCCCCTGTTGCTGGATATGCCAGAGGAGGAGTGCAGCGGCGTTTTCATTGCAGAACCACCCGTAGATGCGGAAGCCCTACGCGACACCTACAGGAAAGATGCTCTTAGAGCATTTCCCTGTTGCGGTGTATCCCGAAAGAGGTGTACAGCGGCGTTTTCATTGCGGAAAACGCCCATAGATGCGGAAGCCCTACGCGACACCTACAGGGAAGATGCTCTTAGAGCATTTCCCTGTTGCGGGGTATCCCGAAAGAGGTGTGCAGCGGCGTTTTCATTGCGGAAAACGCCCATAGATGCGGAAGCCCTACGCGACACCTACAGGGAAGATGCTCCTACCGCGAAGGCTCACCGACATAGTAGCCGTCGCGTGTCTGTACGAAGAGTTTGTTGTCCTTGGTCGTCAGGTCGATCTGGTGGTAACCGTCGCTGCTGGTCGCCGGATCCGGAGTAAATTCGATGCGGTACTGGCTGCGGAGCTCACGGGCGATCTCCTTGTAGATCTCGTCGACCGGATGCTTCTTGCTGACCTCGAAGACCTGACCTCCGGTCTCCTGCGTCATACGCTCCAGCACTTTCTTGCCGTCTCCGTTACGGTTCCCTGCCCCAGAGCCGGTCCCGGAGCCGCTACCGGGACCAGGCCAGCTGCCGCGAGGTCCGCCACCGAAGCCGCGCTGCCCGCCATTCTCTTCGCCCTTGTAGTAGATCGCGTAAATGATGGTGTCGGAGCGCTGGGCGGCTTCGAGGGAGCGCGCCAGTGTAACCTTGCTGCCACGGTCCTCGCCATCGGTCAGCAGGATCAGCGCCTTGCGGCCGGCCTGCTTCTTCATCAGCTCGTCGCTGCCCAGAAAGACAGCGTCGTACAGCACCGTTCCGCCACCGCCGAAGCCACCACGTCCGCCGCCGTGTCCGCCTCCCTGCCCACCACGACGTCCACTGCGGCCACCGCCACCGGGAAACTGAAAGAAGTTCTGCAATCCCTGACGATCGTCATCGGGTGGAGGCCCGGCATTTCGATCTCCTTGCCCCCGATCGCCTTGACCCCGATCCCCTGGATCCCGATCGCCTTGCCCCCGATCTCCGGGCCCGCCTCCGCTTCCGGGCCGGTCGCCCTCAAGCTGTTTCAAGCCTTCCTGCAGCTTGCCCCGTTCATGTGTCAGGTCGGCCAGCAGGTCAGCCTTGTGGCCAAATTGGATCACGAACGCCCGGTCATCATTTGAGGTGAGCATATCTTCCAGAAACGCCGAACTTGCACGCCGCTCATCATCCAAACGGTTGGAGACGCTACCGCTGACATCCACCAGAAGACCCAGGGTCAACGGCAGGTTGGCGTCATTGGTGAAATAACGAATCTCCTGAGGCTTGCCATCGACCTTGAGGTTGAAATCTTCCTTCTTCAGGGTCAGGACGAGCGCGCCCTTCTTGTCATGCACCACCGTGGGGACATGGACAAGCTTCGCTCCAACACCCTGAATCGTCTTAGGCGATTCAGGGGCGCGCGATTGAGGGACACGCGATTGAGGGGCACGCGATTCCTGGGCACACAATACACACGAGGAACTCAGGACGAGGGAAAGGAGTAGTCTGCGCGCCATGGCATCTTTTTTAGACGGTCCCGCGCAGAAGTGGACTACAAGCCCATCTCTGCGCGGCAGCCTCCCTCGTCCTAAACTCTCACGAACCGGACCGCCATATAGGGCTTGCCGGTCAGTTTCACCCGGCTCTTCCCGCTGAACTCCCCGGCTACGCGAGTTGTGGTCATGGCCCATGGGTCAATCAGCTCTGCCCGATACTTGTCCTTTTCCGGCAGTAGAAAGTCGTAGTAAAGCGGCTGATGGAAATCGAAGTAGAACAGGAATGCTTCATCCTGATTCCGCTT
>JAEKKE010000314.1 GCA_019510535.1 Acidobacteriota bacterium | reverse complement strand
CTTCCGTGCTCTCCCTACTCAATTCCTAAATGCTCAAACCCCGAATGTTTGAAGCGAAACCTTCAGAGGAGAAACATCACAATGAAATTCGAATTGAGAAAAATTGCTGGTACGGTAAGGGCCTTCCTTCTGAAGGACGAAGGACAGGATCTTATCGAATACGCGCTGGTGGTTGCACTGATCGCCTTCGCCGCTACCGCCGGAATGAGTACCCTGGCGACCGATATCAATACTGCGTTCACGAGTATCGGCACGACGCTTACCAATGCCATTGGGTGATTGTCTGGTCAGGCCTTTCGGCCATGCATCACCTTTCTTGCAGTATGGTTTGTTTGCTGTATCTTTCTGCCTCAGGTCAACGGGCTCACGCAGAACCCTTAGGTGAAATGCCATGCTTCTTTCGGTTGTGGTTCCAGTACTCAATGAAGCGGAAACAATACCGTTGTTTCTCCCGCGCCTCCGCGCCGCACTGCACGGCCGGCTCTGGGAGGTTATCTTCATAGACGATGGAAGCACCGATGCGACATCGGAGATTCTTGGAGAACTCGCCTCGAACGATCCATGTGTAAAGGTGCTCCGTTTTACTCGTAACTTCGGCCATCAGGCTGCCGTCACGGCAGGACTCGACTTCGCCGATGGTGATGCCGTAGTAGTCATGGACGTAGACCTGCAGGATCCGCCGGAGCTGCTGCCAGAGATGCTCGCACTGTACGAGCAAGGCTATGACGTTGTGTCGCCACAGAGGATCTCCCGTGAGTCGGAGACCATGTTCAAACGGTGGACAGCGGCTCTGTTCTATCGAACCCTGTCGCGGATTTCTAACCATCAGCTCACCCAGGATGTAGGAGATTTCCGGCTCTTCAGCCACAGGGCGGTCAATGCCATTCGCTCTCTTCGGGAAGAACACCGGTACATGCGCGGCATGATTGCATGGCTGGGAATGAAAGAAGCCATTCTTCCCTTTCGGCGCTGTGCCCGCGCAGCAGGCGAGTCCGTTGCGGATAAGCATCGCGGCCGGCAGCCTCCTTGGCGGAGCCGGTTTTCTGTACCTCCTGTGGGTGCTGTACCTGGCGCTTTGGACGAAGACACTTATCCCTGGATGGGCATCCGTTGTCGCCATGCAGTGCACGTTCTCCGGGATGCTTCTACTCGCCCTGGGCGCCGTCGGAGACTATGTCGCCCGCACCTATGAAGAGACCAAAGGCCGGCCTCTCTATGTCGTGAACGAAACGTGCAACGTCTCTTCGCCGCAGCATGGACTTACGCGTGCGGTGCTTCTGGAAAACCCCCAGCCGCGGAAGATAGCTGTGATTGGCGCCGATGAAGCTCCTGGTCAGAGCATCGAGGCGGAGACGCTGAACGCATTCACCAGCCTGCGAGCATAACGATGCCTGTCGACACCTCCAGAGACGTCGTTGATTGCAGCATCGATATCGAGCTGACGTCCGCGCCTGCCGCAGAGCCGATCCGGGCGCAAAAGCCGGTTCAAGCGGACTCCAGCAGACAACTTAAAAGTCTGGTTTTATTTGCATTCTGGGGCTCCTTATACATCTTGCCGTTCATGCGCCTCTTCCTTGTCGGCTCCGATGAAGGAACACTGGATTATGGGGCGATCAGAGTCGCGCACGGCCAGGTCTTTGCGCGCGACTTCTTCGAAGTGATTGGGCCGGGGACGTTCTATTGGCTTGCAGGCTTCTTTAAGGTGTTCGGAGAGACCTTTCTTGCAAGCCGCATATGTCTATTCCTCACGTCGATAGGAACGGCGCTCGC
This sequence comes from Acidobacteriota bacterium, assembly GCA_019510535.1. Classification (GTDB taxonomy): domain Bacteria; phylum Acidobacteriota; class Terriglobia; order Terriglobales; family Acidobacteriaceae; genus Terriglobus. The sequence continues at coordinate 9,133 of JAEKKE010000314.1, read as the reverse complement.
CATGTATTTCCTATCACTCCGCATATGCAGAACGTCCCCCATTACTCCCAGCATCCTGCTGGCGGCGACCTGCTTCGGTGGGCTGTGGCCGGCCATCAGCCATCATGTAGACAGCAACTTCTTTGCATTTGCCGTGGTTTTCTGCATGGTTCTGTTGCAGGAAAGGGGTAACAGAAGTCTGTTACTCATGGCCGGTAGCCTTGCCGGCGCCACAACCTGCTTTCTTCAACCGAAGGGGCTCCTCTTATTCTGCGCGTTTCTGGTCTGGCTTTTTGTGCTGAAGCTGCGCCGCGCCGCATCCCTGTCTGCCATGGCATTACTCACCGGGAGCTACCTTACGGTGCTTGCAGCCGTTGCACTTTATTTCTGGCACAAGGGAGCCCTGTCAGCCCTGATCTATGTCAATTTCATCTGGCCCTCCCAGCATTACTCGGCAGTCAATTCCGTACCCTATGCTCACGACATCTTGTCCAATTTCTGGGATCACTGGGTTGTCAAAATAAAGGGCTTTGGATGGACGGTCCCCATGGCGGCTGTTCTGATTACGCCTTTGTTATTTGTCATAGCACTCCCTGGCCTGTTGGCGGCGTTGGGTGCACGGTTTCGATGGAACCTGGCCAGAAATGAGATTCTGCTCTACTGGCTTGCCGGAGCAGCGCTGTGGCTGAGTGAAATTCATCGTAAGGATGTCACTCATCTCGTCTTCGGATCGCCATTGCTGATGATTCTGGGTGTCCATTTCCTCGACGAGTACCGGGCACCTTTGGCACTCATGGCACGGCGCCTGCTGCTGGTTTGCTCGGCAAGCCTTGGCATTTTCAACCTTCTTTGCCTGCTTCTGGCCTCGCACTCCGTCACGACCCGCGCCGGGACCATCCGGACGTTCAAAACCATGGACATTTTCGCCGCTCTGGAAAAGTATGCTGCTCCCGGGGAAGAGATTTTCGCCTACCCATATGCTCCGAGGTATTACTTCCTGGACGCTACAACCAACCCTACTCCCTATAGCATCCTCGTCTACAACTACAACACGCCGTCTCAGTTTCAGGAGACGGTGCGAATTCTGGAGGAGCGCAAGGTTCGGTACGTGGTCTGGGACAAGAACATCGAGCAGGTAGCCGCGGTGGTCTTTCCTTCGTCGACCCAGGTGGCCCCAGGCGATTTCATCGTGGAGCCATATCTTAAATCGCACTATCGGCTTGTACAGGTAGTCGATGGCTTCCGGATTATGGAACGGATAGAGCGCTGAGATGGAAAGGAAATAACATGGCGGCGAACGAAAAACTATCTCCAGAGTTCGATCTGTACGCGGCATCCTACGACGCGCTACTGGAAGACCCTGTCAGGAACCGATTCGCGCGTGGGACTCATTATTTCCACCAGAGAAAGTGGATCCTGATTCAGGATTTCCTGCATCGTGCCGGATTGAATACAAGTTCGCTGCGTTGGCTCGATGTAGGTTGCGGCAAAGGAGAACTGCTGGAGTTAGGCGGAAGCCATTTTGCCTGGGCAGGCGGCTGTGATCCATCTGCCGCGATGCTTGATTCCAACACCTGCTTCGAGATGCGCCAACAGCAATCGCAGATCGAGCTTCCGTTTGATACCGGCTCAGCAGACTTCGTGACCGCAGTGTGTGTGTACCATCATGTTCCGCAGGCAGCGAGAAGGCTGTTGATGAGAGCTTCTTACCGCGAGGAACGCAAAAGAACTGATGAGGGGCGGCGGCTTCACGCCACTTTTTTTTTTTTTTTTTCTGTATCTTCCGGAACGGCTCTATTCTCGTATGGCCTCTCTCGAAGGCTTTCTTGCAAAGGTCCCGCTGGGCGGCCAATATGCTTTGCTGGCGCGGTCACCTTATCTGACTTCACTTGGGTGAGCGCGCATCCTTTTCGCCAGTCTCGTCAACCAACATTGCAAGGAGTATCGTTACTCGCCGGAGCGTGTCTCTATCTCTCTGGCACGCGCACGACAGCATCATTTGATCGAAAGGAGAACAGCCGGCATGCAGGCAGTATGCATTCATAAGTATGGCGGTCCCGAAGAACTTGTTTTCGAGGAAGTTCCTGATCCGGTACCCGGAGAAGGCGAGATTCTGGTCCGCCTGCTCGCCACCAGCGTCAATCCAATCGACTACAAGATGCGAAGCGGCTCAGCGAAAGAACGCTTTCCGCTGGAGTTCCCTGCCATTCTGGGGCGAGACCTCAGTGGAATCGTCGAGTCGACAGGACCGGGAGTGACACAGTTCGAACCCGGCCAGAAGGTGCTGGCGATAGCCTGGCACACCTATGCCGAGTTGGTCACCGTGAAGGCAGAGGATGTGACTCACCTGCCCGACGGAGTCGACCCGGTTGCGGCAGCGGCGTTGCCGTTAGTCTCACTTACCGGAGACCAGCTGGTCCGCCGCGCAGCGAAGATTCATGCCGGACGAACAGTGCTCGTCACCGGCGCCCTTGGCAGTGTTGGACGCGCCGCGATTCACTCTGCGCGGAAGGCAGGAGCAACTGTTCTCGCCGGTGTACGCAAGACCCAGATCGAACAGGCCCTGGGCTTGAATGCGAACGGTGTTTTCGCGCTCGATGATGACAACGCCCTCAAGACCCTGCCGCCGCTCGATGCAGTCGCTGACACCATTGGTGGAGACATCGCCACAAAGCTAATCGCAAAGGTAAAAAGTGGCGGGATGTACGGCAGTGTCGTCGGTCCACCGAAAAATGCGCAGCAGTTTCCAGCCATTACCGTCAATGCCATGATGGCCGTTCCCGATCCATCCAAGGTACGGGAGTTCGCTGACGACGTTCGAGATGGAAAGTTTCGGCTTCCTATCCGTACCGAGCTGCCACTCACTGAAGCAGCCGAAGCGCATCGCATGGCTGAGCATGGAGGCGGATCTCAAGGAAAGATTCTGCTCTTCTAAAAGGAAGAAAAAGGGGACGGCGAAGCCGTCCCTATACCAAGAGGATCTTCTAGTATGACCGGAAGTCTACCGCGACCTTTAGCTCAGCTATTGTTGGAAGGCCGTACCTTGTCGCCGGCTGAAATTTGTATCTGCGGACGGCTTCGACTGCCTTCTCGTCAAAACCATGATCGGCTGGGCTGAGCACGGCTACATCCTGCGGATTACCTTTCTCGTCGACGGTGAGCCTCACGATCACTTCCCCAGGGGCCTTCGCCCCACGCGCCTCGGAAGGATATTCGGGCGCCGGCCCTAAGAGCAGCACCGGCATAGTGCATCCTGAGTTCTGGGTCGTGCACGGGGCAACGGCTGAGGGACCGTCACCTAGCGAGTAGTTAACCGTTATGGTTGTAGTGACCTCAGTCGGCTGACCATTGAGTAGATAGGGTTTGTACTTCCACTGCTGCACCGCCTCAACAGCGCTCTTCATCAGTTCCTTTGGCCCGCTGGCTACCTGCAGATCTATAACATCCCCGGTCTTTGAGATGATCGCGTTCAGCACGACGGCACCTTGAATACGCGCCTTCCTGGCCTGCTCGGGATAAGTGGGATTTACCTTCGTGACGATCTGGCCGGCCATAACGCCTGCGGAGACATGGATCGGTTTCTGCTTTTCTTGTTCCTTCTGATTAGCCACAGCGAGCATCGATAGGTCAGCGGTAGGAAGCAGCGGCTGTGCCGGCTGCGCGACCTTCGCAACGACGAGATCACTACTTTTCTCTTCAGGGGCTGTGTCTATAACAGAATGCACATCGGTGATGGCATGAATCATGTTCAGCCGATCGACGGCCGTGGGTGAATGCTGTGCCTGTGCAGTGCTGAAGCAGACACCCGCTACGACAAACGCGAGTGCGAGTACAGAGAGTGCGGCAAAGGGTTGAACAGCAGGCGGGTTGTTTTGGCTGAGGAGACGGCGGATACGCATTGTGAGAGAGCCTCCGTTGGCACTGAGTGTGATTGCAGATGAATTGGAGCGCTGCGCTGCAAGCTGAAAGAGCGCGTGTGCATAGAGAACCGGATCGCCGGTCAAGGAGACCGCAAGATCGTCGCAGCAGAGTTCACGCTCTTTGCGGATGTGGTGCGAGATCCACCAGACGCCCGGATGATAGAAGAGCAGCGATTCAGCAATGGACTGCAGGATGCCGACCAGATAGTCGTGGCGGCGAATATGCGCCAGCTCATGCGCAAAGATAGCCTCAACCTGCAGTTGAGAGAGACCGGCGAGCACCCCTACCGGGATAAGGACGACAGGACGTAGCCAACCCACCACTGCCGGCGCCTGCACCGCGACCGAACGAAGTAGCCTGACGGAGCGATCGATACCGATACGTTCGCGGAGAGCAAGGAATAGACGCGTCTCTTCTGTGGATGCCGGCATCGTACCGGTCAGCCTCAGACGTCTCGCAGCAGCAAGTCCCAGGCTCAGACGAGTAACGCAGAGCGCAAAGCCGAGGCTCCACACTATGACAACAGCCGGCAACGAGTGATCAAGTGCCTGTTCGAGTTCATCCAATCGCGATGGGGTTACCCGGACCAGATCCTCGGGCATGCCGCCAAACAATCCATCTGGACTTACGACGACGTGCCGCAGACGACTCGCGTCATTCACCGCTACGCGTTCGAATGTAACCGCGAGCGTGACAAGGTTCAGCGCGAGCGCGGCGCAACAAACACCGTAACGAAGCTGCGGGGAATGCTTCGAGAGCAACGCGAGCACACAAGCCAACAGGAGTGCGATCAGCGTTCCCTGCCAGCAGAAATGAACTAGCGTCCATCCGAAGACATGAGCAAGATATTGGCCGGTGGTCATTTCGATCCCCTTTCAAAGTCGTCGAGGATGCGCCGGATCTCAGCGAGCTCCTTCGCGGAGACCGGCTTGGAAGAGAGGGCACCCAGCACCAGGTGAGAAGCCGAGCCTTCAAAGGCACGGTTCAGCAGATTGCCTGCAAGCCGCTGTTGTGTCTCCTGCTTGGGCAGGCGTGCCTCGTAGACGTGGGAACGGAAACGTTCGCTGCGGGTGAGCAATCCCTTCGCAGCCATCACCTGCATCTGTTTCAGCACGGTGGTGTAGCCGGTATCACGCCCAAGAGCAGCATGGACTTCACGAACCGTAGAAGGACCGGCGCTCCAGAGAACATTCAGGATCTCGAGCTCGGCCTCTGTTGGCAGCGGCAGTGGGGCATTCTTCTTCATAGCCAGGAGAGTAGTACGACGATTATCGTATGTCAACGATATTTATCGTAATGATGGCAAATTATTTTCCCGCCATAGAAATCTGTCTAATTTTTTGTTGCAAATCGATGGTCTAGGGCCGCAGACCGCGAATAAGAATCTCCACCATGCGCCTGGCGCTGGCCGTCCAGTCCACATCCGGAGCCACGCTGCTCACTCCGTAGACCGCACGGAGCAGATCCATGGGATCGGTATCCGGCAGCACATCCCCGCTCTCCACGGCACGCCGGACCAGCGTGTTGATCGCTCCCGTCAAAACACCTGTCGTGTTTTCGTAGAGCCGCGACGGTCCTCCGGCGATTGATTCCAGAGCGGGCGCAATGATCTTCTTTGCCGCGATGTAATCAACAAAGAGCAGCAGCCATTCCCGCAGCGCCTCGATTGGCCGCATGGATGCCGAGAATCGCGCTTGCGCCTCACCCAGCTTCTCCACTTCCGAACGGTAGACCGCCGCTAACAGATCATCACGCGTCGGAAAGTGACGATAGAGCGTCCCCGGTCCCACTTCGGCCTGTTTGGCGATCTCGTCGAGACTGGCATTGGCTCCACTGCGCGTAAACGCCTTCTTCGCAACTGCAAGAATTCGCTCGCGATTCCGCAGTGCGTCGGTGCGCGGTTTACGGGCAACAGGAGGTGAGGATTTTTTAGCCATCATTTTTTGTAACCGGAGACAATCTCCGGTAATCCTATCTTCCGAGCGGAGACACTCTCCGTTTTTACTCCCCGGGGCGTTCCGGGTCAAAAGGTTCTATGCGGAGGAAGCAATATGGCAGCGCAGTTTGGATACACAACAACCACCGATGAGGTTCTCGCCGGTATCGATCTGAAGGGCAAACGAATTCTGGTAACCGGTGTCTCCGCCGGTCTTGGTGTAGAGACCGCCCGCGCCCTCGCAGCACATGGAGCCGATGTCGTCGGCGCCGCGCGTAACCTGGAAAAAGCGAAGCGCGCCACCTCAGAGGTCACCAAAGCAGCTGAGGCCGGCGGCGGCAGCTTTGAGTTGATTGAGCTGGATCTCGCCAGCCTGAAGAGCGTCCGTGCGAGCGCCGATAAGCTCGTCGCCGCAGGCAAGACTTTCGATGTGATCATCGCGAACGCAGGCGTAATGGCAACTCCCCTGAGCAAAACCGAAGACGGATTCGAGACACAGTTCGGTACCAACCATCTTGGCCACTTTGTCTTCATCAACCGAATGGCATCGCTCATCAAGGATGGAGGCCGTTTGGTGAACCTTGCCTCCTCCGGCCATCGCTTCTCGAACATCGACTTGAATGACCCCAACTTCGAGACAACCCCGTATGAACCCTTCGTAGCTTATGGACGCTCGAAGACGGCGAATATCCTGTTCGCCGTAGAGTTCGACCGCCGTCATCGCGGACGCGGCGTACGCGCGGCCGCGGTACATCCAGGCGGAATCATGACTGAGCTGGCGCGTCACATGGATCCCGGAGCCATCGAGAAGATGGTTGACGCGATCAATGAGCAGCTCGCCAACGAAGGCAAAAGCGGCTTCGAGTTCAAGACCATTCCGCAGGGTTCCTCAACCTCCGTCTGGGCGGCTGTGGTCGCCGGCGGCGATGAGGTCGGCAGTCAGTATTGCGAGAACTGCCATGTCGGCCACATCGTTGCCGATCACGTAGCGATCAGCCCCATCAGTGAAGGCGTTCGCGGCTATGCTCTCGATCCCGCGAGTGCGGCAGCTCTCTGGAAGAAGAGTGAGGAGATGGTCGGCGAGACATTTGCATAAGGCCACCCGGCAGTGACAAAAGCGGAGCCGTATGGCTCCGCTTTGTATTTCAGCCCAGATGCTGCCAATGGAGGACGCGATAGTCGGTCTCTCCAGCAACTGTGCCTCGCCCTCCGGACCACCGCATCTCCGCGCCTGCATCGCCCTCCAACTTAAAACTCAAAACCCCGCTGCCATACACACGCGCCGATAGACGCCTGGACTCCGGCGCAGCGGTATGTGCTCCCACATCAGCCCAGGGAACGATGCTGCCGGCCTTCACATACACCGGAATCTTCTCGGCCGCTCGGTCAACTGTAACTGTCGCGCCGCCCTTGATCAGCTCTCCTGTCCAGAAGTCATGCCAGTCGCTCCCGCCGGGGAAAACAACGTCCCTCTTTGCCTCACCGGCAAACAACGGAGCCACCATCATGCGATCACCGATCATGTATTGATCGTCCACTTTTGCCAGACGAACATCATTCGGCCAATCCATGATCGGCGCGCGGAACGGAGGAGTTCCGTCCGCCGCATAGCGATGAAATGCGCTCTTCAGATACGGGATCAGGCTCATGCGCCAGCCGATAATCTCGCGGCAACGCGATTCGGTTGCTTCCCAGTTGGCCATATCCTGCCCTGCGTTATTCAACTTGCGATTCAGTTGGCGCCACGGCGGACTCTTGATGTACCAACCATTCACAAGTGCCAGCGGCGAGAAGACGACGCTTTGCAGGCGCCTTAGTAGATCCTCTTCGCTGGCAGCATCACGCACCTCCGGACACCACAGCAGGCCACTGAAACCCGAGTTCGCCAAGCCGCGAATGAAGTCGCGATGGTTATACAAATCGCTATAGAGAACAAAAGGGTAAGGCGCAGCCAGGGCGCCGCTGGAACGCACCAGACCGTAGGTCTTCAGATTCCGCTTACGATACTCATCCCAGATGGTGTACTGGTAGCGAAGTCCAAACACGCTGTGCATCTGCTCGCCGTCGAGTCCAGAGGGAAAACGGCTGAGCTCAGGGAACGACCAGCCGCCGGTGTAGTCAGAGTTGTCGCATTCGTCCAGCTTGAAACCGCTGACACCCGCATCGACAAAGGTCTTGCCATGGTATTCGCCGAAGATGCGCCTGGCTGCAGGATCAGCAAAGTCCGGCGTCAGGCCGCCCCATACCCCATAGTCTCCCGACAGTGACTTCATTGCAGGAAACACCGGCGATGCCGGATGCACGAAGGCGTGCTCCCAGAGATTGACCCGGCAGTTCAACGCCTTCATCTCTGACAGGAATGCGGTCGGATCCGGAAACCGCTGCCCTTCCCATGCAAAGGTGCAGGAGTACGAGTGACTCTGCCAGCCCGGCTCCAGCCCGAAAACATCACAGGGAATCTTGCGATCACGAAACTCCTTCATCAGTGACACGACTCTCTGCGACGTTGATCGTGAGTCTGCACGATACCAGAACCCCAGCCCCCACTCCGGCGGAACAAAGCCTCCGCCTGAAAAGACGTTATAGCGGCGAACAGCATCCAGCATGCTGGGTCCAGCGAAGAGATAGACATCGACGCCAGCGGCGTTCGGAATCTCCACCGTAACCTGGCCCTGATCGTCCGTCTTGATGTTGTGCGTGTAATTCGGATCAGGATTGACGTTGCTGACGTTCGTTGCCGGCTCCTCCGGCTTGGGCCGTGCGTTCCCGACAAAGAAGCTTGCGTAACGAGCGGTATCAACCAGGATCCCTACGCCCTTGGTCGTGACGTAAAACGGCACGGGAGCGTGAGAGTCTCCTGAATCAAACCTGGGATCTGCATTCACGCGGATAGTCTTTTTCTTTCCTCGCTGATCGAAGGAAAGAAGCTGCAGCCCTAAGCCGAAGACAAGCTCGTTGGGCCGGAGCGGCAACTGAACGACTGTTCCGCGGATGGAAATAGTGCCTGAGATAGAAGGAAGTGGAGATTCGGCCACACGAGGCAGGCGATCAAACCCATTGACCTGCGGATCCACCAACCGGCCTGAGACCGGGGTGTAGGACTCCGGAGTTCCAATGCGTGCTCTCCATACACCTGGGTGAATCTCGGTCCACTCTGCTGCCTGTCGTAATGACTGTTGTTTCTCCTGCGCAAACAATACTCCTGGCGTTGAGGCTGCAGCGCTCGTCATCAGGAGACGTTTCGCCAGGCTTCTTCTCGTAATCCGATTCGATGACATCGACCTTCCTTCGTATGTT
>JAEKKE010000550.1 GCA_019510535.1 Acidobacteriota bacterium | reverse complement strand
GAGCGGCATGCCGAAGGTCTCGTACAGACGGAAGGCGAGAGCTCCGGACCTCAGCGTCTCTTCGTTCATCTGCGAGAGACCGAGCTGGAGGGTGCGGGCGAACTGCTGTTCTTCCGCGAGCACGACCTTGGCGACGCGGTCGGCGGTCTCGTGCAGCTCCGGATACGCCGTACCCATCTCATCGCGGACGGCATAGACCATCAGGTGCATGAAGGGCTGCTCCTGCCCCAGCAGGCGTCCGTGGCGGATACCACGGCGCATGATCTTACGCAGAACGTAGCCGCGGCCTTCGTTGGCCGGCAGCACGCCGTCACTGATCAGGAAGGTAGCCGCGCGAGCGTGGTCGGCGATGATGCGGAGCGAGGCGCGCGAGCGGTCGTCGATATCCGAATCCTTCTCGACCTTGTGGTGAGTAAGCTGTTCGGCGCGATTGATCAGCGGTGTGAACAGATCGGTCTCGAAGTTCGAGATCTTGCCCTGCAGCACGCAGGCGATGCGCTCCAGGCCCATGCCGGTGTCGATGGAGGGCTTGGGAAGCGGCGTCAGTGTACCGTCGGCGGCGCGATCGAACTGCATGAAAACCAGGTTCCAGATCTCAACGTAGCGCTGCTCGTCCTGCGGGAAGGGAACGTCCACGCCAGGCTGGTCAGCGGCTGCAAGACCGAGGTCGAAGTAGATCTCGCTGCAGGGACCGCAGGGGCCGGTGTCGCCCATCTGCCAGAAGTTGTCCTTGGCGCCCATCTCGAAGATGCGCTCTCTGGGAACGCCGGCCGCGATCCAGAACTGCTCGGCCTCATCGTCTCGGGGCACGGAGCCCTCGCCGGCGAAGATGGTGACGTAGAGCTTGTCCTGCGGGATGCCGTACCATTCCGGGCTGGTCAGCAGCTCCCAGGCATAGGCAATGGCGTCTTTCTTGAAGTAGTCGCCGAAGCTGAAGTTGCCCAGCATCTCGAAGAAGGTATGGTGGCGGCGGGTGAAGCCGACGTTCTCGAGATCGTTGTGCTTGCCGCCGGCGCGGACGCACTTCTGGCTGGTGGTGGCGCGCGAATAATCGCGCTTTTCCGCCCCCAGGAAGACGTCCTTGAACTGGTTCATGCCCGCATTGGTGAACAGCAGCGTAGGGTCATTGGCCGGCACCAGCGATGACGAATGGATGCGGCGATGCTGCTTGGTCTCGAAAAAGCGAAGGAAATCCTCGCGAATCTGGCTTCCGGAACGATATTGCATGACCTGTTAAGTCTAGCAGTGCGGCCCGGCCATTTTTTGCCGTTGCGTTGCCGCCCTCCGCCTGCAACACTAACCGAAAGTACCCCAAATGATGTTTTTATCCGTTCCCTGAACGGACTACGGCCCAATGGATATCAATACTCTTTTCTTCGTGGAGTCGAGCCTGTTTTTCCTCTTCGGCCTCACGATGCTCGTAAATTCCCTGGCGAACCCTGGTCTGAGGGGAGCGTACTGGTTTGTCATCTCGAACCTGGCCGGCGGCGTTGCCCTGTCGCTGCAGGGCGCACGCGCGCATCTGCCGGTCGTGATTGGCATCGTCCTCTCGAACCTGCTCTTCGTGGCGCAGCTGGTGTGCCTGAACCGCGCGGTCACCGCCTTTCTGGGCCGCATGGAACAGATGTGGATCGCCGTACTGGGCGTCTGCATGGTGGGAATCTGCGGTGTCGCGTATTTTTCGCTGGTACACCCTGATATCGGCGTGCGGGTTGCGGTCATCTCCATCATGATGGCGGTTCCCTCCCTCATGACAGCATGGGTACTCTTCGGGCCGGCGGCCTCCGGCGTACGTACCGCATCGCGCCTGCTGGGCTCAGTCTTTCTGTTCTTTGCCGCAGTCACCTCCGCGCGCGGGTATGCGGTCTATCGCTTCCACGTGCCCAGCTTCTACTTCATCTGGCTGGATCTGATCGTGATTGCGGGCATCGCCTTCGGGTTTATCTGGATGTCGGC
>JAEKKE010000549.1 GCA_019510535.1 Acidobacteriota bacterium | reverse complement strand
AGTCGTTCAGCGACTTCTGACCGTTGGTCAGCTTGCGGATGGTCGTATCGGCATCCAGCCAGATCAGCTCACCCTCCTGGTAGTAATCCTGCGAGCGCCGCCAGCTCACCCACGCCTGCGATCCCCCACGAATCGACTGGGCTGCGATCGCCGTGTCCTCCGCATTGCGCCACAGGCGGCCAGGCCGCGTATCCAGCGACGCAGCAGACGAGGCCAGCGCATCGCGATAGTTCTCCGCCGTCCAGAAGCCCGCACGCGCCGACAGCACATTGCCCCAGTACTGCGTCATGCCCTCGTATACCCACAGCAGATCGCCCTGCTGCGGCGTAGCGTAGTCCGGCTGATACAGCCGTGCCGGGCGGCGATACTTGCCGTTCCACGAGTGCGTAAACTCATGCGGCAGCAGATCGGCATTGCTCACCGCCATTGCCGGGCTGCTGTAGCCATCCAGCTCCACACCGTTGTCCGACGACTGATGATGTTCCAGTCCCTCACCACGAATCTTGTCCGATAGCGACAGCACGAAGTGATAGTCGCGATAGTGCGAGCTCTTATAGAGAGGCCGCGTCTCGCGCACCAGCTTGCTGGCCGCTTCGATCGTTGCCTTGGGCAGATTCGCGGCTTCTTCCGTATCGGCAGCAACATCGAGGAAGTGCTTCGGCGTACACTCAGGCGCCAGCGCAATCTCGTGGAAGTACTTGCCGGCGATATAAGGTGAGTCGACCAGCGTCTCCACATCGGTGGTCTCAAACGTAGTGGTGTTGCCGCTGGTGTTTGTGGGCACCAGAGCTCCACCACCATGCCAGCCCGCGGGCAGCGTGATCGACGGAGTCACCTTGATCTTCGCTACAGGAACCTTCGCCGGATACAGCACAGTCGAGTTCCACTCCAGCACCGCAAGGTTGTTGCTCGTAAAGGCACGCTGATCGGTGGAGTCGAGATAGTCGAACTTCGCTTCAATCTCGCTGACACCTGCAGGAATCTCCAGGTGGAAGGCATACATATCGACATCATCGCGACGCCAGCCCAGAGGCTTGCCATTCGCCGTAAAGAAGATGCCGGCAAACTGTGCAATCGGCCCGGCAGGCATATGCGTTCCCGGAATCCACTCGGGATACTCAAGCGTAAGTTGTCCCGCGACGACGGGAATAATCTCCGTACCATGCACGAGATGACGATACGAGTCGGTCAGGTCAACAGAGAGCCGGATCGGCGCAGACGGCGCCTCCGGAGTCTTTGCGACGGTCTTTTTATCAGCAGCCAGGGCGGCGAGAGGAAGGGCGAGGAGCGCCAGAGCGCAGCGAAGATGCATGGAGGAATTCTAGATGGGCGGGGCCTTCGGCCCCGATAGTTGAATGGTTGAATTGTTGAATGGTGAGTCACGGGCCTTTGGTGGGGCACGACAGGGTGCCCCACATACGCGCCGCGGGGTCCCCGACGAACTTTGTTCGCTGGGGTGCAAGCTTATGTGGGAAGTTCGCGCGGAAGCGCGAATGTTTTTTGTTTGTCATCCCGCAGGGATCTGCTTTACACCTTCGGCGAATGCTTCCGAAACGTCACCCGAATCTCCGTCCGCCAATGCTCATCCAGAGCAATCAAATGCCACTCCACCTCCGGCTTCAGATGCCGCAACACAACCTCCGTCGCCGGATGAATCCTCAGCGCCGGAGCCACCAGATACATCAGCGGAGCATCCTGCGAAAGCCCAATGCCGGGAAAATACCCATGCTGCTGCAGCGGATTCACCGTCTCATGCGGAGCAAGCCTCGCATGCCAACGCACTCGGATCCAGTAATCAAGCGCCTGCAACGCAAGATGGAGATCCTCATCCGCCTTCAGCTCCAGCACGGCAAGCCGCCCGCCGTTGGTGACCCCGAGCAGATCGAGCATGCCGCGGTCTGTCGCAGCAAACGCCGGCACCTGCGTATAGACAGGCGCAACTCGCAAGGCTTCATCAA
>JAEKKE010000313.1 GCA_019510535.1 Acidobacteriota bacterium | reverse complement strand
TCCCTATCAGAGCGCCGCGAGGATCATTCGTATCCCGGTAAAGCTGCCCTCCACGCTCGACCCCGGGCCGGTGCGCATTCTGGTCTCAGATGGAGCTACCCTCGACCGTCTGCTTGCCCAGCAGCTTCCTTCGTCGCTCCCCCTGCGCGACACCATCACGCAACTCAATGAGCGGCATCCGAACGACCGGGTTTATGTGACAGTGCTGGACCACGCGGCTCAAGCGGTCGTCAACGCCCAGGCGTTACCCCAGGTCCCACTCTCTATCGCCAACATCTACCAGCCGCTTCAGGACTCGCGGCGTATGAACCTCAACGGAGAAAGCCTGCGCGAAGCCGGCTCAGCCCCCACCGATAACGCCCTGACCGGTTCCCAGGTTCTGACTCTGAATATCCGCTAAATGAAGCTAAAGATTCTATCTCTCCTGCAAATTGCTGCTGTAACTACACTTAGCGCACAAGGAACACGTCAGTGGACACAGTCCCGCTATGACGAATTCGAACGCGGCAAACCGAGCGGAGTCGCGATACGCTCTGACGGCAGCTTGTTGCCCGCTCCGTCTACTCGTCTCGTCTTTACCAGTGATGGCAACTACCTCTGGACCACGGCGGTAGATGCCGCCGGCAATACCTACCTGGGAAGCGGAGCTCTTTCTGGCGGAACCGCAGCCGTTCTGAAAATAGACGGTCAAGGAAAGTCAGAAAAGATATTCGAAACAAAAGAGATGGCTATCCAGGCTGTGCGCGTCGCCGCAAATGGAAAGCTTTATGCCGCTACCTCTCCGGATGGCAAGATCTATCGGATTGATGGGCCCGGCCAATCGTCGGTGGTCCTCGACACGACAACCCTTGCCGAGAAACCTAAGTATCTGTGGGATATCGCGTTGTCCCCCAAGGGCGACATTTATGTCGCTACTGGAGCGCCAGCAGCCGTCTATAAACTGACTCCCGGCGGGAAACCCGAGCTCCTGCTCAGGTCAGGCGACCAGCATATTCGTTGCCTGCTGCTCGGTCCTGACGGAACGCTCTATGCGGGCTCCGATGGCGCGGGTGTGATCTACCGCATCAAGTCGGGTGAGAAGCCATTTGCAATTTATGACGCACCGCGGCACGAGATTACAGCCCTGGCTCTAGGGGCTGATGGCATGCTCTATGCAGCAGGCGTCGGCGACAAGCGCACCCCGAACCTTCCTCCCCTTCCTGTACAGGGGAATCAAGCGGTCTCGGTCACCATTCTTCCCGGCTCGGCTAACGCCGCATCCTCCAACACCCTGATCCCCGAGGGATCAGAGATCTACCAGATCGCTCCGGATGGAACGCCACGCCGCTTGCTAACGCTGCGCGAAGATGTGATCTATGCCCTCACGATGCGCAGCGGCCAGCTACTCATCGCCACCGGCAATCGCGGACGCATCTACGCCACGGACCCTGCAGTTCCTGGTGTCTTCACAGATATCGCCCACCTGGACGCCTCTCAGGGAATGGCTTTCGCTCCAACGGCAACCGGAGTCTACATCGCGACCAGCAACTCGGGCCGGCTGTTCCGCCTGGAAGACAAACCGGCGGTGAGTAATACGTACCTATCCGATGTTTTTGACGCCGGCATCTTTTCGCAATGGGGCCGGATCGAGTTGCGAGGTTCCCAGGCGGCGGAGCTCTACCTCCGTTCCGGAAACGTCGAGAACCCGGAAATCAACTGGACCGACTGGACAAAGGTCACCCCAAATACAAAACCTTCTACTTTAACAAGCGCTCGCTATGCTCAATGGAAAGCGGTACTTAGTCCCGATTCCAAAATCGACTCGGTGACATTGAACTACCTTCCTAAAAACCTGGCTCCAATGGTCGACGACCTGGTAGTGCAGGGGGGAGCCCGAATGAATCCGCAACCTGCGGCACAAGGGCAGACGGTACAGATCACATTCCCGCGCGCGAGTGCGAATCCCGGATTCGTCATCCCTCAGGACCCGAACCCTCCCTTGATCGCACAGAAGGACAAGAACTCGATCACCGCCCGGTGGACGTCCCATGACGATAACGGGGACAACCTGATGTATTCGATCTATTACCGTGGAGACAACGAGACGACCTGGCGATTGCTGAAAGACCAGATCAACGAGAAGTATTACTCATGGGACGCGGCGCAGCTTCCGGATGGAGGCTATACGCTGCGGGTCGTCGCATCTGACGCGCCTAGCCATAATCCCGGTGAGACGCTCACGGGAGAACGGGTCAGTGAACGCTTCGAAGTCGACACCACGCCTCCTGTTCCAGGCCAGTTGACGGCAACGATGGCGAATAACCAGATTCACGCTTTGCTGGAAGCAACCGACGCCACTTCAGCCATTGATCATGCCGAATATTCTCTCGATGCGGGACCGTGGCAGTATCTGGAACCTGCGGGCAAACTGTCGGACTCACCCACGGAGCACTACGACTTTACCCTGCCGGTAACCGGATCAGCGGCTGAACACACCCTGGCGGTGCGGATCTACGACCGGTTTGAAAACGTAGCAACCGCGAAGACGGTTATTCGGTCCGCCGGTCGATAAGGTGAGCGCCTCGGCGCTCGCCTACCGCGATTGCACTGGCCGTCCAAACGCGTTCGCCTGAGATAACAAAAAGGAAGTCTGTGCCTTCATTGATTCCGGTGCGCACAATCGCGCCCGGCTCCAGCCCGACGATCTCCTGGGCGGTGACTTTGAAGGGAAGGGTTTCCAAGGCCCCCTCGATGTTCATGTTCGAAAGGCGCGTGCGTAGAATCTGCCGTGTCGCCGGATTCTGCACCCTCTTACTGTCCTGCCGCACCAGTTCGCGCAGCACTGTCTCGCTGACCGCAGTCGCCAGAGCGATCTGCATCACACCGCTCATATTGCCGATGTGCATCCGGTAGGTGACGCACAGCATGTCTTCAGTACGAGGAAAAAGTCTGCCCAAGGTAGCGGGAAGAATGCGCTGGCCATACTCGCTGCGCAAACCGCACTGGGCCCAGAGCTGATTCAACTCTCCGCAGAGACGAGTCATCAGAATGTCCATGATGGCGACATCAATATCGGTCAGCTCACGGGGCTCTTCAATCTCATCCATGTCCACCCCTCCCAGTCCGAGATGAATCACTGGGGCAATCAGCTTCAGCTCCATTGAAATGATGGCTGCGCCTTCCACTGGGGAGAAATGGCAGAACGAAAAATAGGTGTTGTCGACATCGATGTTCTCGAGCAGCGTCGTAAAGACCTGGCGCTCGGCACCCATCATGCTGATCTGGACGTTGGCCCCCAACCAGGCGGAGAGACTCAGGCTGAACGTTCGTGAAAACGCCTGGTTGAGTTCCTGAAGGGCCTGCATCTGCGCCTTCGTAATCGTCTTCCGGGTTGCCAGATTAAGTGTTGTTGGGGAGTTTGTCGTGCCCATGCCCATATCGATACACATGAAGGGCCATGCCCGGACTGGGAATTTGAGAGATCTCTTATTAAGGTTACCTAAGACCCGAATCGGCCAAATGGCACCGGACATGCTCCACTACCAGGCATGGAAAGTGTAGTCGAGACCGAAAACCCCAGCTCCCCCGAACTTGGAGCAATTGAGCAGAACCCGGCTCCGGAAGAGTGGACTTCCCTGGCGCACCTGTCGGTCCCACTCTCGGTCTCGATTCCTCTTCCTCATATCTCTCTTGGGGGGTTGATGGCACTGGCCCCAGGTCAGATCCTGGTGAGCCACTGGCCCACTAACCACGATGTACCCCTGAGTGCCGGGGAGGTATTTGTGGCGATGGTCGACTTTGAACGGGTCGGGGACCAGCTTGGTGTTCGTCTTTCCGGTTTCCAGATGAAAGCGCAGACGACATGAGCGAAAAATTCCATGACCTGCGTCTGCCGTTGACCCTATGCTTCGGCACACGAAACATGCCGCTGGGAGAAGTGCTGGAACTCACCCAGGGCGATGTATTTTCTCTGGAACGGACGCTCGACGAACCTGTCCGCATCCTTGCCGGAGGAAAAGAGATCGCAAAAGCAGAGGTTGTGGCGGTGGACGGCAATTACGCCGTCCGCATCCTATCCACTACTGCATCAGAGACTCTTCAGACGAGCGCGAACGAATAACCTGATCCACGGCATACGGCGCGCGATGCTGCGTCGAATGGAAGTGGCGCACCTGCAGTTCGCCCAGCAGACCGATACCGATCATCTGAATACCCGCCAGGACGAGCACACCGGCGAATCCCATCGCTGGTCCATGCGCGGCCATGATGTGCTGGTGCAGAAAAAGCTTTAGCACAGCGAGCCAGAGCGTAATGGCTCCGCCGGTGACGAAGCCCGCCAGACCGATGCGGCCAAAGAAGTGCAGCGGCCGCGTCATGTACTTCAACAGGAAGCGGATCGTCAGCAGATCGAAGAAAACGCGGATCGTGCGTGAGATGCCGTAGTGACTCTTGCCATGCTCGCGATTGCTGATCTTAATCGGCAACTCGCAGATGCTGGCACCATACCAGCTTGCTAGTGCGGGGATAAAGCGGTGCATCTCGCCATAGAGCGGGATGGACTGAATCAACTCGCGGCGGTACGCCTTGAAGGTCGTGCCAAAGTCGTGGATCTCTACACCGCTGAGGCGCGCCATCGCCCAGTTAGCGATACGTGACGGAATCTGGCGCATGACGACATTGTCGAGACGGCGTGCGCGCCATCCACTGACCACGTCGTATCCCTCTTCCAGCTTGGCGAGGAAGAGCGGAATCTCCGCGGGATCGTGCTGCAGATCGCCGTCCATGGAGAGGATGAAGTCTCCCTGGGAATGATCAAACCCGGCAGCCAACGCAGAGGTCTGGCCGAAATTGCGTCGCAGCTTGATCACGACCACGCGACTATCGACCGCGGCCACCTCACGCAGCAGACGGTAAGTGCGGTCGCGCGAACCATCGTCCACGAAGACAAGCTCAAAGCTGTCACCGACCTGCTCCATCACCGCTTTCAGACGGTCATACAGCGCGGTGACGCTCTCTTCTTCATTGTGAAACGGCACGACGACGGAGTATTTAGGCACGGTTGTTAGTTTACCCCTTTGAGGCTTGCTTTGCTGGGAGTTAGGCGTTTCATCGAGGGCAGGTTTTCCCGCGCCCATTGTCTCTCGTCATTCCTGCCAGCCGGTTAAAGCTCTCTCTTCGGTCTGAAGAAACCCCCCCCGGCCCTGAGTGGCAGCGGTTTAAGACATAAGTCACAGAAAAGAGGTCCTCAACTAGGTTCCACCCGGTGGACAAAGGCTACCTGCCCTCTGGCATGATGGAGACAGATATCCTATGGCCCGCAAATTGATCGCCGCGGCGGTTGCAATTGTTCTTCTGTGGTTTGGCTATGTCAGCTATACCAATTGGCGCAAATCCCATTCCATGGCAAACGGCGAAATCACCTCCGTCAATGAGGGTAGTACGCAGACATCGACTCCTGTCGCAAGCGAGCCTGAAAAACCGAAGACGACGATCACCCCAGCTCCACCTTCCTCCTCGACCCAGCCGATCGTCATTCAGCCATCAGCGCCTTTGACGGACTCTCAGCAGCCCAATGCCCTAAACGGCGCTCGTTTTGGGGGTTCCGGCAAATATCAGGTCTACCGTCAGGGCGATATTACTTATCGCATCGACACGGAGACAGGCCAGGAGTGCATCCTGCTCGCCACCAACGAAGAGTGGAAGAAACCGCAGGTCTACCAGCGCGGTTGCAAGACAAGATAAGAGCTACTCAAGAGCATTTGCCGTCTGCTGGGTATTCCGGAAGGGCGTAAGCGGCGTTTTCTTTGCGGAAAATGCCCATTGATGCGGAATCCCTACATCACACCCGCAGGAAAATACTCTTTCGGTTTACAGCCTTGATGTCAGTGGAAACGGATTATCAGGCCACGTAATCGGCTGCCAATCGCTGGAGCCGGCAACAGCCGCATGCAATAGAGCGCTTCCGATTCCCGCAGCACCAAACGAATATCCTGTCTCCCAGGTGTCGAACGGAGCAGGAACGTGGCTGTAGCTGTCATACCAACGGCTGCGGTGACCGTAGAAGTCCATCATCTGGATAGTCTCCTGCCCGATACGATCCACCGCTTCCCTGTACCGCGTATCCCGTGTCACTTTGCCCATGCCCAGTAGGAATTCCATTACGCCCGCCTTACCCGAGTGCTGGCAAAGCGCATTCTCTTCCGGCGCCATCGTCGTCAACGGGCGCTGTAGTGCACTCAGAATGCCGTCAGCTAGCTTCTCCGACATCTGGAAAAAGGCATTATCGGCGGTAACTTTGTGCAGCTGATAAAACAGGCGAGCAGTTCCGGCTGCTCCCTGGCTGAAGCCGATTTGAAACGCGGCCGGCTGCGCAGGAACGCAATACGGAATCAGAACGCCTTCCTTCTGCCGGCAGGCAACGAGTTCAATACGAAGCGCGCCTTCGCGTGCCGCCTGCAGATAGTCAGCCTGTTCGGTATCCTCGTACGCCCGAGCCAGCGTGTAGGCAATGCCTGCGGCGCCGTACTCAAAGTTGGGGACATAGGTTCGATCCGTTTGCTGAATCCGGCGGGATGGAAGTTCACTCAGGTGGACGCCGTTACCCGAATCCTGCAAAGAAACTAATCTGTCGGCCCCCTGCGCTGCTACATGACGGTAGCCGGAGTCATCCAGGATCTGCGCGGCATACAGCAGATAGAGGATGACGCTGCTATCGCCCGCTATGCTCGATGTCTCAGACCAGCTAACACCGTCACTGTCGCGGATTGCTGACTCGCTCAGATAGCCGGTGATGGCGTCTGCCGCATGTTTAATCGATGTGTCCTGACTGATGCGCCAGGTCTCCGTCAGGGCAAACCCCACGCCGGCCAGTCCATCGTAGAACGAGTGCCTGGTTCCGGGAGTTGCCTCCGGAGCCCGCAGCATCTGCGGCCAGGTTGCGGAAAGAAAGCGAGCGCCACTTACCGCATCTTCGAGGTAAGTGGCGTCTCCCGTAGCTGTATACATTTCAAGAAGGAAGAGGAGAATTCCCGCGCTTCCCCGGCGAATGTTTCTGCTTTGCACCGCTGAGAGCTCGCGGCTGGGATGAATCGGCTCGGGCAGCCAATACTTCCCCTGCGAGGTCTTCATCTCTCCAGCGCGGATCCATCGAGCAGCTTCCATGGCGCCGTGCAACAAATCGCTACGCGCATGTGCAGACGACATCTTTGCCGGAACTGCCAACGCCGGCAGCGAGCAGCCCACAACCGCGGAAGCAAACGCGCTCTTGAGAAACGAACGCCTCGATCGATCCTGCTGCAGCAGATGTAACCGGTACACGGTTCTCTCCTTGCCCTGCTACTTCCTTATTCGACTTGTCCGTTTATTCCTTTACGACTTGGCCGCGAATTTCTCCACCTGGATTCGCAGCGGTATGGAGGTTAAAGTACCACTTACCGTCCAACAGGTCTTTCGTTTGTTCCTGCGATAAGGTAGCCGTACCTTCCAATGGGCT
>JAEKKE010000312.1 GCA_019510535.1 Acidobacteriota bacterium | reverse complement strand
CAAGAGGAACCGTTCCGATGTCGATGACGCGCCGTACCCTGCTTGCATCGGCGCTGGGAGCAGCCGCAACCGCGGCCGCCCCGGTGCTGACTGCCGCCACCACCTCCCGCCGGCCAAACATCCTCTTCATCCTGGCCGATGACATGGGATGGGGCGACCCCGCCGTCTACGGCTCCGCCAAGATCAAAACCCCGAACATCGACCGTCTCGCGGCGCAGGGCATGCGCTTCACGCAGGGCTACGCCGGGGCTCCGGTCTGCGGTCCATCGCGTTGCACGCTGATGACCGGACTGCACGGCGGCCACGCGCGTGTCCGCGACAACTTCGCTCTCGCGGCGGGCAAGGTTGGCCATAAGGGCAAAGAAGAGATTCGTCGCGCCAGCCTGCTTCCCGAAGACCGCACCGTCGCCGACTACCTGCGCCAGGCCGGCTATCGTACTGGTCTGATGGGCAAATGGCATCTCGATGGCTACGATCCCGAGGCCACGCCGAATCGTCATGGCTTTGAAGAGTTCAAAGGCTGGCTGACGCAGCGCGAAGAGACGCAGGGCTACTGGCCGGCGAAGCGCATGCACAATGAGGAAGAGATCGACATCGCCGAGAATGCCGGCGGGCGCCAGGGACGCTACGACACGGTGATGATCACCGAAGACTCCATCGACTTCATCACGAGGCACCAAGACCAGCCATTCTTTCTCTACACCGCCTTCGACAGCCCGCATAGCCCTTACACCTCTCCCGATTTCGGGCCGTACGCCGAGGAGAAGGGCTGGTCCGATGATGAGAAGACCTATGCCGCAATGATCTGGTGGATGGACAAGGGCATCGGACAGATCCTCGATACGCTGAAGCGCCTGCACCTGGACGAAAACACCGTCATCTTCTTCGCCTCCGACAACGGTCCGCGCTCCGAACCCACACCGGCGCAGACGCGCGTCATCGACTTCTTCGACTCCAACGGCAACCTGACCGGCTACAAGCGCGACATGTACGAGGGAGGCATTCGCGACCCGCTGATCGTTCGCTGGACGGGACAGATCAAGGCCGGCTCCGTCAGCCAGATGCCCGTATACTTCCCCGACTTTCTGCCCACAGCACTCGACCTTGCCGGAGCTCCACCGCAGTCCACCGACGGCATCAGCATCCGGCCCTATCTGCTGAGCGGACACACCGGCGAAGACCGCTTCCTCTACTGGGAGTTCTATGAGCCTGTCTACCGTCAGGCTGGACGCCTGGGCAAATGGAAGGCCGTCCGCCTGAAGAAGGGCGCCAAACTCGAGCTCTACGACTTGAGCGTCGATCCCTGGGAGAGCAAGAACATCGCCGCCCAACATCCCGACATCGTCGCCCGCATGGACGAGGAGATGAAGAAGGCCCACCGCGAGTCACCCGAGTACCCGGACAATCCTCCCGCCAACGGAGCCAAAGCGCCGGAATAGCCCACGTACCGGGTGCCCCAGGTCCCGATTCTGGGACCTGGGTATTCGCGCTCCGCGCGAACCGCTTTTGCTTTCGTCAGGAACCGGAATCATCAACATCCCACTACCGTTTTCCAGCGTTCTGGAACGCTCCGAACCAAGCTCACCCACCTCACGTGGGAAAATAGAGACATTGTGAGCGACGAATTTCCTAGAATCAAACGCCTTCCGCCCTATGTCTTCAACATAACCGGCGAGCTGAAGGCGGCGGCGCGTAAGCGCGGCGAAGACATCATCGACTTCGGCATGGGTAATCCTGACGGCGCGACGCCGCAGCATATTGTCGACAAGATGATCGAGGCTGCGCACAAGACGCGCACGCATCGCTATTCGCTCTCGAAGGGAATTCCCCGCCTGCGCAAAGCCATCTGCAACTGGTATGCGCAGCGCTACAACGTCGAGTTCGATCCCGCGACCGAGGCCATCATGACCATCGGCTCGAAGGAGGGCATCGCCCACTTCTGCCTGGCTGTGCTCGACAAAGGCGACACCGTGCTGGTGCCTAACCCCAGCTACCCGATCCACATCTACGGCCCGGTCATCGCCGGCGCCGATGTGCTCAGCATTCCCATCACTGACTCGACCGACGAGTTCCTGTCGCGCATTCAGGACGTGATTCCGCGTATGACACCGCGCCCCAAGGTGTTGATCGTCAACTTCCCCGCCAATCCCACCGCCCAGTGCGTCGATCTTCCCTTCTTCGAGAAGCTGGTCGCCATCTGCAGGGAGTACGGTGTGTGGCTGGTGCACGATCTTGCCTACGCCGACATCGCCTTCGACGGCTACACGCCTCCCAGCGTCATGCAGGTGCCCGGAGCCAAAGACATCGCCGTCGAGTTCTTCACGCTTTCGAAGAGCTACAACATGCCCGGCTGGCGTGTCGGCTTCATGGTCGGCAACCAGAAGCTCGTCGGCGCTCTGGCCCGCATCAAGAGCTACTTTGACTACGGCACCTTCACGCCGATCCAGGTCGCCAGCATCCTCGCCCTGGAAGGCCCGCAGGACTGCGTCAAAGCCATCTGCGACAACTACCGCTCACGCCGCGACGTCCTCGTCCACGGCCTGAACAAGCTGGGCTGGCCGGTGGATCTGCCGAAGGCAACGATGTTCGCCTGGGCTCGCATTCCCGAGCAGTATCGCCATCTGAAGTCGCTCGAGTTCTCAAAGCTGATGCTCGAACAGGCCAAGGTTGCGGTAAGTCCCGGTATCGGCTTCGGCGAGTACGGCGATGAATATGTCCGCTTCTCGCTGATCGAGAACGAGGAGCGTACACGTCAGGCGCTGCGCGGCATCAAGCACATGTTCTCGAAGCCAATCGGCGACTGAGAGCCGAAGCCCGCTTGAATCTCCAGAGATTGTCATCCTGAGCGTGAGCGAAGGACCTGAGTAACCCCATTCTTAGCCTTTGGCAAAGAATGGGTTTTGCTCTTCGCGCGACCGTTTTTTCCAAGCGGTATGGGTAGAGACGCAGATTTCTTCGCTTCGCTGCGAAATGACAAAGAAAAGCGGATCGAGCTCCGCTCGACACACCCACATAAGCTTCGCGTATGTGGGGCACCCGGACTGAAGGCTACTATTCAATCCTTCAATTATTCAATTATTCAATTCACCAGAGGCTCTGCCGACACCGCAGGCTCTTCCTTCGCCGGCCGCTGCACATCGCTATGCGCGTAGTACATCTCCGCAATCGCATCATGCAGCTTCTTCGTCACCACCTCTGCATCTCTCGTCGTCAGCCCGGTGGTGTCGATCGGATCCCCCACCACCAGCTTCAACGGGCGCGGAGCCAGAGCATACACATGCATCGGCATCAGCTCATGCGTTCCCACCAGGGCCAGCGGAATGAGCGGCACCTGCGCCTTGATCGCCATAAACGCCGCGCCCGACAGCATCGAGCGAATATGGCCGTCCTTACTACGGCCTGCCTCGGGAAACAGCAGGAGCGGCATGCCCGACTTCAGCGTCCCTGTGCCCTTATTCAAACCCGCGATCTGCGAACGCAGGTTTGACTGGTCGATCGGTACCTGGCCAGAACGCGTGAGATGCCATCCGATAAACGGGATCTTGAAGAGATAGTGATTCGCCAGGATGCGGAACTGGAATGGCAGATTGCCAAAGAGCGCCGGCGTATCCATGTAGCTGATGTGGTTCGACGCGTACACTCCCACACGGCCCAGCTTCTCGCGGCCGATGATGGTCATCGGCGAGAACGCGAGCATCAGCAGTGACTTCGCCCACACCTGCGCAATGGCATGCTGCTGCCGTCCGCTCTTATCCCACAACGACGTAATCAACGAGATGATGCCAAAGAACGCGGTGGACGCCACGATCAACGGCGCCAGCAAAACGTATGTCAGAAGCTTCTGTGCGGTGGTCGGTTTCGCCATCGTAGTCAGTTACATCTCTTTCCTCAGAATATGACGCACCTCGCCAATCAGATAAACAGAGCCGGTCACAACCACGAGTCCGCCGGCTGGCGTAACGGCATGCGCCTGCTTCACAGCCGCGGCAATATCCGGCGCAGCGATCGCGGGAATCTCCAAACGCGCGGCAGCCTGTTTCAGATCGTCGATTGACGCGGCGCGCGGGTTCATCATCGGCGTCAGCACAATGTGATCCTGCACGCGATCGGCACTTGCATCGAAGAGGGGGAACAGTATCTGCGCAATGCCGTCTATCGCTTTGTCCCGCAGACAGGAGAAGAGCAGCGTGCGCGGCCGCGACTCCGGAAGCTGCCCCAGCGCGGAACGTAGCGTCCATGCGCCATCGGGGTTATGTGCCACATCCAGCAGGAACTCCACACCGCCGCTGGTCAGCAGCTCCAGGCGCCCCGGCCATTCGGTCTGATGGATTCCTGCGGCGATGCTGCCGGCAGTGATCTTCACAAAGTCATGATGCTCGCAAAGCTCTACCGCGGTAGCGATAGCAAGGGCGAGATTGCGCTGCTGGTGTGCTCCGCCCAGCGGCGCGGCGATGGTGATGTCTTCCCCAAGCACACGCAGGGGATACACATTGCGGAAAGGACTTGTCTGTGCCAGGCCGCGGTCTGGGATATACGTGGCTGCGTTCACGCCATGCACCTCCAGCGGCACAGCGACTTCGCCCAGGGCGTAGTTCGCCTCAGGATGCTGCGGCAGCGTGATCATCACGCCGTTCCTGCGCAGAATGCCGGCCTTCTCCTTCGCGATGTGCGTCAGTGTCGGCCCAAGGTAATCCATGTGATCGAGTCCGAGATCGGTAATTACCGAGACGAGGGGCTCGACGATATTCGTCGCATCCAGACGCCCGCCCAGGCCAACCTCCAGCACGGCAATCTCAACCTTCTTCTCCGCAAGGTAGAGGAAGGCGATCGCGGTCATTACCTCGAAGAAGCTGGGAGGATGCGGCAGCTCTCCGGCTGCAACAAGACGGTTCGACGTGTCATCCACACGGAAGTAGAGCTGTGCGAAGGTCTCGTCACCAATCAACTCATTGCCAATGCGGATGCGCTCATTGATGCGCTCCAGGTGCGGCGAGGTGTAGAGCCCGGCGCGATAACCAGAGGCGGTCAGGACACTGGCCAGCGCCGCCGCCGTCGATCCCTTGCCATTCGTGCCTGCAATCAGCACGGACGGGAAGGTCGTCTGCGGATCGCCCAACTCGGCCATCAACCGACGCATGTAGGCGAGGTCAAACTTGCGGCGCGGCGCACCCGGCTGTGGCGGCGCAAGCTCATGGCCACGGGCGTAAAGCTGTTCGACGGCAAGCTGGTAGGACATAATAGGCTCCCCTCCTATTCTAGTGAACCGCCTACCACCAAGGTGGAATACGGAATCCCACCACCGTTCGCTGCCGCTTGCTGAAGTGGAATGTTCACCGGAGCATCTTCGAGAGATTCTGATTCTGGCAGGAGCGAGAAGACGCTCCGCAGGAAAGAGGCACACAGTATGCACGACATCGTCATCGCTATTATTTTTGTTGCCATGGTTCTCGCACCTTGTATCACCGCCGCCCGCTCCGGAGCCGCCAAAGCCGAAGAGAACCTCTAAGACTAAAGATCACGCACCTTGTGTGTGGCGAACAAGACCGCAGTCCGAACCTGGACGCGGTCTTTGGTGTTTTAAGGCCGCAGTTTCTCTTATGGATTGCTAAAATAAATTCATGGGTAAGAAACCCTCCAAAGCCGCGATGGCCACGCAATACGTGATAGGGCGGAAGGACTTTGCCGCGATTACAGCCGTCGAAGGGTTGAAACTGACCTCTGACAGCGAAAACCGCCTTCGCCGCACAGAATCCATGTCTCCCGCAGAGCGGCGCAGAGAAACGATTCGAGCTTTTTCTAGCCCATCCCATCGCTAATGATCTCCGGATACGATGCGTTTGAGGATCCTTATGCCTATCCAAGAACATCTGTTCTCAAAAACATATTAGATATCCGCGACGCGCATGCCCTTGAAGAGTACGAAGTAGAAATTTCATCGCTACGCGCAGAAGAGCCACTTCCACTTGGCGACTTCGATCCCTTGCACTATCGCAACGTACATCATCATCTGTTCCAGGATGTTTATCTCTGGGCCGGGCAGTATCGCACTGTGCGAACGTCGAAAGGCGGAAATCCTTTCTGCTACCCGGAGTACATCTCTGACGAGATGGATAGGCTCTTCTGGCGATTTGAAAATGGGCAGAAATTCGCTGATCTGCCTTCAAAGGAATTCGTTCAGCTAGGGGCAGAGTTTATTGGAGAACTGAACGTCATTCATCCTTTCCGTGAAGGCAATGGACGTGCCCAGCTTGCGTTTTTAGGGCTTATTGGACTGACCTTTGGACACCCATTCCGATTCGATCGGTTGAACCGCGAGACGTTCCTCCCCGCAATCATTGACAGCTATTTTGCTCAACGGAATCCATTAATTGAAGAGCTGCAAAAGCTTCTGGCGTAGCAGCACGATGGCACATCGCCTGATGTCGTCGGGTGTTTAATCGGACTAGCCATGAAGATCACCGCCGCAGCGGTCAAGACAGAAGTAGCCCGGCTCGCCGATCCGGCACGCGCGACATTCCTCCAGCGATTCTTCCGCGCCGGTAAAGGCGAGTACGCCGAAGGCGACCTCCTGCTCGGCCTTACGGTTCCGCAGCAACGCACCATCGCAAAACACTTCCGCGATCTTCCTCTGCCTGAGATCGAAAAGCTGCTCCGCTCAAAGTTCCACGAACACCGCTTGATCGCTCTGCTCCTCCTCTGCGGCCGCTATGAGCGCGCCGAGGGAGACAGCGAGCAGCGCGAAGAGCTGCACCAGTTCTACCTGGAGCACACCGCCTGGGTGAACAACTGGGACCTGGTCGATACCTCGGCAAGAACCATGGTGGGAGAACACGTTGCGCCGGGACAGTACGGCCTGCTCGACCGTCTCGCGGACTCCGACTCGCTGTGGGAACGCCGGATCGCCATTGTCTCCACCTACGCCTACATCCGTAAAGGAGAGCTTGCGCCTACGTTCCGCATCGCCCGCAGGCTGCTGCATGACCGCCATGACCTCATCCACAAGGCCATCGGCTGGATGCTGCGCGAGGCAGGCAAACAATCTCCCGCGGAGCTGCTGGACTTCCTCGAAAAACACTACGCCCGCCTGCCGCGCACAGCGCTGCGCTACGCCATCGAACGCTTTCCGGAGGCGCGCAGGAAACAACTGCTGCGGGGCGAGTTCCGAGCGTAGTGTGGTGAATCTGAAGTCTCCCGACAAAAAATGTTGTCATCCTGAGCGAACGGG
The DNA here is from genome assembly GCA_019510535.1 of Acidobacteriota bacterium. Classification (GTDB taxonomy): domain Bacteria; phylum Acidobacteriota; class Terriglobia; order Terriglobales; family Acidobacteriaceae; genus Terriglobus. The sequence continues at coordinate 256 of JAEKKE010000312.1, read as the reverse complement.
GCCCCCCGGCCAGCTCTTGCTGGCTGGGGCAGGAAGCGAAGGCCCCCTTTTTCACAGCTTCGGAGTGATAAATACCCTTCATTATTTATAGCGGGAACTTGAGAACCAGGACACCAGGTCCGCTACCCTCTCCAGGCCGAGATGATCCGGCCGCCGCTGCCCCGCAGCGCCAGACCGTCCTCTCGTCCGGCAAGATAGCGCGCAGAGAGATCCGGCCCGCCCAGATCTTCGATCTCCCTGAACCCAGCCTCGGTGA
>JAEKKE010000157.1 GCA_019510535.1 Acidobacteriota bacterium | reverse complement strand
GCTCCGTCCACACCCTCTTCAATCAGCCGTATGAAGAGATGACCGCTCGTATCCTGCGTGCCGTGGAAAATCCCTATCTGCGCATTCTGGGACATCCGACAGGACGCAAGGTAATGGCGCGCGAAGCCTATACCTTCGATCTGGAGCGCGTGCTGCGACGTTGCGCTGAGCTCGGCGTCGTGGTGGAACACAACGCGGGAATGCCTCGCCTCGATCTCAGTGATCGCAATCTGCGCCTTGCGAAGGAACTTGGCTGCCGCATCTCCGTCAATACGGATGCGCACGCTGTCTCTGACTTCGAACAGATGCCCTTCGGCATCACCCAACTGCGCCGCGCCTGGCTTACGCCGGCCGACGTGATCAACACCTACTCGCCGGAGGAGTTTCTTGCGGCGTTACGACCCAGGCCGTGAGGAACATGCACGAGATCAAGTTTCACCAGACCCACCGACCGCTCCGCCACTTTCTGTGGCCCATCACCATTGCCTGCGTGGTTCTTGCCGCAGTCGCCATCGGGATCTATCTCCGCAGTCCGCATGCACCGGCAAAGGTGAGCGTGACCCACGTTGCCGCTGTGCCTACGACCGTTACCTACTCCAACGACGTGGGGACGCTGAAGCTGCTCGGCAAGACCGACTCTAACGAAAACACCCTCTATGTTCTGGCGACGGTGAAGGTGCACAACAACCTCAAAACGCCGGTCTTTCTGAAGGACCTTACCGGAGCACTCACCATGCCCGATGGATCGGAGCTACTGACCAGCGCTGTCGAAAAGGACGATGTCCCGACCACCTTCACGGCCTTCCCGAAGGTGAAAGAAGCCGCTGACGGTAAGCCTCTATTGCTGCGCGAAACCGAAGTCCCCGGTATGAGCGACATGGAGGGCCTGGTCCTCCTCGGCTTCCGCGATGCTACCCAACAGACCTGGGATCAGAGCAAGCACGCCGCAGTCAAGATCGCGCCCTACCACTACGACCCCATCGTGGCCGAGCTGAAGTAGCATCGCGGCCACCAAACGGGGTGCCCCATGTCCCAAGGGGACTTGGGTATTCGAGCGGCAGCTCGAACCGCTCTTTTTGTCATTTCGTAGCGCAGCGGAGAAATCCGCTTCTCTATCGATACCTTTTCGCAACCGAGCAAAACTAAGCAGGGCTGAGATTTCTCTCAGCCCTGCTTCATTTCCAACAAATCCATCTAGCTCTTCGGCGTCGACAGATACCCGCTGATCTGGTTCTTTGCCATACTGTTCACCACAATCTCGAACAGGGCCGGACTCTTGCCGGAGTAGAACTGCACCGGCTCCATGATCGTCTTATCCTTCTTCTCGATGTTGCGGTCGTCGGACGAGATCACCATCGTGTACTTGCCCTTCTTCTGATCGACCTTCTTCAACTGCACCTTGATGGTCGAAAGCAGCGTCGGCTGCCCGCCCTTTTGCAGCGTGAACTCGACGTAGTTGCGGTCACCCTTGTGCTTCAGAATCTCCAGCTCGTCGTGGTTCTTCGCAATCAAACCGCTCATCACACCGGCATCCCCGACAACGCGCTGCAGCTGGCTTTTGGTGGTGTCCAGATCGGCTTTGGTGCTGGCAACATCCGTCTTCACGCCGCCCACATCCGTCTTCACACCGCTTACTTCGCTCGATACCGCACTTACCTGCTTGTTCGTCGCCTCCTGTGCGGCGATCAGTTTCGCGTCGGCGGCCTTCTGCGCCGCCAGAATGCCCTGCGCGCGCTGCTCAAGCTGTCGCTGCGTCAAACCGACGCTGGCTCCAAGAGTCTCCGTGGCGGCCTTCAAGCGCGCGTTCGTCGCCGTAAGCTTTTCATTCAGATCGGCGTTCGCTGCTTTGGCCGCCGCCAGGTTCTTCTCCGCCTCGCCAAGGTGGTTCTGCAAACCGTAGCACCAGATCAGCGAGGCGATCCCCAGCGCCAAGGCGATGAAGACCACCGCAATAAAAGCTCCGGACATCTGTCTCTGTTCAATTTCTTCACTCATAATGCGTCCCACGTTCTCCTTAGCCTTGGGGCAAAGTATAGCCTTGCCCCGCCCGCTGAGATAGACGAGTTTCTACAATGACCGTATGCAGCAGCAGGTAGATGTAGCCGTCGTAGGAGCAGGAGTCATTGGGCTGGCCGTCGCGCTGGAGCTTCGCAGCCGCGGGCTTTCGGTCGCTGTCGCCGACAAAAACGATCCGGTCAGGGAGGCAAGCTGGGCCGCCGGCGGCATGCTCGCCGTTGACGACCCGGAAAACCCCGCTCCCCTGCGGCCGCTCTCCGCCTGGTCGCGCGAGCTCTATCCCGAGTTCCTCGCACGAATCGAGCGACACAGTGGTCTGCTTGTTCCCATCCGCACCCATCTTGCGCTGCAGGGAGCCCATCAAGGCAGCTCCTCCCCCGAGGCTCTCAACGCCCTGAAAGAGATCGGCCTCTCTCCTGAGGGGTATGCCTGGGCACTCCAGGACGAAGGTTCACTCGACCCGCGCGACCTCGGCGCAGCGCTCCATGCCGCATGTGCTAATACAGACGTCTCAATACGATCCCACTGCGCTGTCGACACGCTCGCGCGCGAAGGCGCTGGATGGCGGTTGCACACTGATGGTGGCGACATCCTTACCGGCCGTGTCGTCCTCTGCACTGGAAGCTGGGCCGGTCCCCGGAACCTTCCCGTCTTTCCCCGAAAAGGCCAGATGATGGCCGTCGAGATGGGTGTGCCGCTCGATACCGTAGTGCGTACACCGGAGATCTACCTGATTCCACGAGGCGACGGACGTGTCGTCATCGGCGCCACCATCGAAGATGCGGGCTATGACAAGACCGTGCACAGCGCCGATATCGCTGCCCTGAAAGCGCGCGCCGTGAAACTGTTTCCACCGGCAGCGCAGGCGCCCATCGTCGAAACATGGGCCGGTCTACGGCCAGCAACCCACGACGGCCTGCCGCTGATTGGTGCTGTTGAAGAAGGCCTCTACGCCGCCACAGGCCACTATCGCAATGGGATCCAGCTCGCTGCCGCAACCGCCCGCGCCGTCGGTCTGCAACTGTCCCGAGAGCCCGTTCCGATCGACATGCAAGCCTACGCCGTAAATCGCACATTTAAGCCGGTATTCGCACAACCGTCATGACAATCCTCGCGGCGCTGCGCTATAACCGTTAGTACTAAATTTACGTTTCCTCACGGGAGTAGAGTTCAGCATGACCACGATGACCGCCGCACCCAAAGGCCTGGAAGGCATTATTGCCGCGAACTCTGGTATCTGCTGGATCGACGGCGACGCGGGCGTTCTGTCCTACCGGGGAATCGATATTCATGAGCTGGCTCCGAAGTCTACCTTCGAAGAGGTCACTTACCTTCTCTGGTTTGGCAAGCTGCCCTCGAAGAGTGAGCTGAGCGACTTTGCGAAGAGTCTCGCCGAGGCACGCAGCCTGCCGCCGACGGTCATCGAGTTCCTCAAGACCGTGCCGAAGGATGCAACTCCGATGGAGGTGCTGCGCACGGCTGTCAGCCTGCTTTCCATGTATCCCGAAGGCAACGACCCCGATGAGAAGAGCGTGACGCACGACGCTAACGTCACGAAGGCCTTCCGTCTCACCGCGCAGATCGCGATGATTGTTGCGGCTTTCGATCGCATTCGAAAAGGAAAACCTGTGGTCGAGGCCGATAAATCGCTCTCGCACGCCGCAAACTTCCTATGGATGCTGAATGGCGAGAAACCGACCGAGACCGCAACCCGCACCTTCGACGTAGCCCTTGTCCTCCACGCCGACCATGAGCTCAATGCCTCCACCTTCGCCGCCCGCGTCATCGCTGCCACCCTCGCTGATATGCACTCTGCCATCACCGGGGCCATCGGCGCGCTGAAGGGTCCTCTGCACGGCGGAGCCAACGAGGCGACCATGCGCCTGCTCTATGCCATCGACGAGGCCGGCGCGGATCCCGTCCAGTACGTCAAAGACATGCTCGCGCGCAAAGAGAAGATCTCCGGCTTCGGACACCGTGTCTACAAGACCGAAGATCCCCGCGCCACCCACCTGCGCAAGATGAGCGAGGAGCTCTCCAAGTCCACCGGCAGCAAATGGTACGGCATGTCTCGCGAGATCGAGCTCTTCATCAAGAACGAGAAGAAGCTCAACGCCAACGTCGACTTCTATTCCGCCTCGACCTACACCATGCTGGGCATCGATATTGACCTGTTCACGCCGATCTTTGCCATCTCCCGCGTCTCCGGATGGGCAGCGCATGTCATTGAGCAGCATGACGATAACCGCCTGATCCGGCCACGCGCGGATTACATCGGGCCGGAGTATCCGGCGCCGTATATACCGATCGAACAGCGCTAAAGCGTTTTCGCTGTAGTGTGGGGCTTCCGCATCTATGGGCGTTTTCCGCGATGAAAACGCCTCTCCACGCCGCTTCGGGGATGCCTGGTAACAGGGAAAATGCTCTAACCGGATGGAGGAAATCCCCTCCGCGATTTTCGTTGCCATTCCTCGTAACGCCGGGATAGCCTTCCTCTAGGTCCCCCTGGAGTGTCTCTTGCACGTCGTTCGAACGATTGCGGGTCTTTGCCTGTTGCCCATCTGTCTTGTCCCTGTTGCACGCGCACAGGGCCTATCAGCGCAGGTTCCTGCCTCAACGACTGTCAATTCCTCCATCACTGATTCCAGCTCTACGGCAGACGACGCTCTTGATGATGCAGTCGCCGCTGAACTGGCAATGGCGGTCGCCCGGGAGGGCTATGATCCGGAGCGGTTTCAACCCCAGGATCGCAACGTTCTGAGTTTCAGCCTCATCTCCTCGTCGATCCACAACTCTGTCCTTGGATGGACCCAGATGACGACTCCGGTCGTGGCATATCGCTTCAATCGTCACTGGTCTGTAGACCTTTCGGTCCCGGCGTTCTTCAGCATCCACAGTTATGTCGCCAGCACAACCACGACTGCGGCTCCTCCTCCACCGCCAGGCAGCACCAGCACGCCCTCCACTATTTCCACGACGACCTACAAACTGGAGACGCTGCGTCACCTCGTTGGAGACACCTCGCTCGCAACGCGTTACACCACTGACTTCGGCCGGGCGTTCACCTATACGGGTTCCGCGACCATGTCACTGCCCACGGGAGCCGACAGCTACGGCCTTGGCAATGGTCAGGTCACATACAACTTGAACCACCGGGTGGACTACAGTACCCATTGGGTCGCTCCCTTTGTCGAGACCGGCATTGGCGACACTTCCAGCCTGATCGACCGCGAGATTCAGCGGACCTACACCACGATCGGCCATATTGCGCACTTCCAGGCCGGCTCTCAGTTTCTTTTACCCTTCCGCAGTGCCTTTATCGCCTCGGCCTATGAAAATCTCCCGATCGGCGATCAGAAAATCTATCGTCCCGTGCGGGTAAATCATGCCTGGGTAGAGCGGGCGGTTGGTGTCAGCCTCGCAGAAGATAATGGCGTTGATACCATCCTCGAGATTCCCTTGAATCGCAATGTCATCGTCTCCGGCTTCTACAGTCGCAGCGTGAGGCTGAAGTACGACACCACCGGCGTATCAGTGACATATTCCCTGCGCAACCCGTTCAAGCACCGCTCCTACTAAGCCCCTCAACGCCCCATACTCTGGGTGCCCCATCCATTGCAAAGCAATGGATGGGATATCGAGCCTAGCTCAATCCATTAAGCAAAAACGGGCACGGCGAGAGCAATTCTCCTAATACCGTGGTGTTGGATAAATCTGCGAATGCCGTTTTCTTCGCAGGAAAACGGCGCAAACAGTCGAACTCCGCTCTATACCTTTTAGGAGAAGTGCTCTATCGCCGAGCCCGTTTCGTATTCTCGACAATCTACTTATTCGCTGGATTCGCCGGAGGGCGTCCGCTGCTCGCCGGCGGGGCGACCCCGACCATACGACCCCATACCACCATCTGTCCGTACTCGTCGCGAATGTGGATCACGCCGCCTGCAAGGCTAATCAACTTCGTTGACGCTGCACCGCGGCCCGCTCCCTCAAAAGCATTCGCAGCCGTAATCGAAGCAGCAGCCTTATGGCCGTATTCCATCGACTCCTTCGCCGCCTTCACAATCGCGTCCTTATCGGTCAATTTACCAATGGCCCCGATCTTTTCCTGATCAAGCTTCTCGCCCAGTACCGGAGCCCAGTAAAAGTAATTGGCCTGGATGGTATGCGTCACCAACTGAGCGAACGTCCGTACTCCTTTGAAATCAACGGACTCAGGTGCCTTGAAGAGGCTTGCTGAGGGCGCAAAGCTGTACTTATCCGCCGGCATAGCCTCAATCAGCGCGATGAAATCCTTCTCAGTATTGGAGAGCATGAAGTCCGCCGCCTTCGCCGGCTCTACGGGGCCCTGAGGTGCCGCCGGGGGCGCCTGTCCGAACATGGTTGTGGAGCACAGCGCTGCCATCGCGATCGCCAAGATCTTACTTTTCATTGCTTCTCCTTTTTGGGTATTGCGCGCAATCAGGCTAGCACCCGCACCGCAGGGCGTCATCTCTTAGAATGGAGTGATGCGCCGGATTTATCTGGATGCCAACGCGACCACGCAGGTGCTGCCGGAAGTGCTGGAGGCAATGCTCCCCTTCTACACGCAGCGCTTTGGCAATGCATCGTCGATCCATCAGCCGGGACAGCAGGCCCGGGCTGCAGTGGAACACGCGCGCGCATCCGTGGCAGCACTGCTGCACTGCCGCCCTGCGGAGGTGGTCTTCACCAGCGGAGGCACAGAAAGCGACAACCTTGCTCTCTTCGGTGCGCTGCAGCCCGCCAGCGAGATCGCGCGCGGCGACCATCTGATCACCAGCGCCGTCGAACACCATGCCATTCTGAACGCCGCCGAAGAGCTGGAACGGCGCGGCGTTGAGCTCACCGTCCTTCGCCCTGACCGCGCCGGCATCATCTCCGCTGAGAGTCTGCGCTCTGCTATGCGGCAAAATACGCGCCTGGTCTCCATCATGCTGGCGAACAACGAGACTGGCGTTATCCAACCGATCAAAGAGCTCGCGGCCATCGCTCACGAAGGTGGAGCGCTCTTCCACAGCGATGCCGTCCAGGCTGCCGGCAAGTTTGAGATCGATGCCAAAGATCTCGGCGTCGACCTGCTCTCCATCTCCGGGCATAAGATGTACGCTCCCCAGGGAACGGGCGCGCTGTATGTGCGGCGCGGTCTCCATCTTCGCCCGTTGCTTTACGGTGGCAGTCACGAGCGCCAACGCCGGGCCGGCACCGAAAATCTGCCAGGCATCGTTGGTCTTGGCCGAGCCGCTGAACTTGCACAGGAATATCTCCGGGCAGGTGGCCCACAGCAGCTCGCACGTCTGCGTGACCAGCTTGAAGCCGGCATCCTTTCCGGGGTTCCCCAGACTGAGATCAATGGCGAAGGTGCGGACCGTGTCGTCAATACGACCAACCTCTACTTCGCGCACCTTGAAGCCGAAGCCCTGGTGATCGCCCTCGATCTGAAGGGCATCGCCGTCAGTGGCGGCTCTGCCTGCCAGTCCGGCGCTACCGACCCCTCGCATGTCCTTCTGGCGATGGGATTTTCCCCCGAGCGCTCACGCGCCAGCATCCGCTTCTCACTCTCGCGGACGACCACCGAAGATGAGATCGATGCGGTTCTGGCGACCATTCCGGAGGTCGTCTCCCGCCTTCGCGCGCTCTCTCCAGCATGGAACTCAGCTGTCGCGGTTTAGAGAATCCCGTTAATCCCAATTTTCCTTGCCCGGGTGCCCCATCCTCGCAACGCCAGGGCAGGTCGAAGGGCCGCATCCACCTAAGCCAATACCGCCTACGTCACCACAAACTTCCCCGAAAATGGGCGAGAATAGAGAAGTATGAGTCAGCAAGAGACCATCGCCGTCGCCATGTCTGGAGGAGTTGATTCCTCCACTGTCGCGGCGATGCTGTGCGCCGAAGGGCACACCGTCATTGGCCTCACCCTGCAGCTGTGGAACCAGCGCCGCCTCTCCGGACATGAGGGCATGCCCGAAGCTGTTCAAGGCCGCTGCTGTTCGATCGATGATGTCTACGACGCTCGCCGCGTGGCCGAGCAGATCGGAATTCCGTACTACGTCGTCAATCAGGAAGCGCGCTTCGAGCGCGATGTGGTGCAGCCCTTCGTCCGTGAGTATCTGCATGGACGCACGCCTATTCCCTGCACCCTGTGCAACAACCACCTGAAGTTCGATCAGTTGCTTCTGACCGCCCGCTCCATCGGGGCCGAGCGCATTGCCACCGGTCACTACGCACGGAACGAGTACGATCCGGCGCGTGATCGCTGGATTCTCAAGCGGCCTGCGGACAAGGCCAAGGACCAGACCTACTTTCTCTTCGGCCTTACCCAGGAGCAGCTCTCGCGCACGCTCTTCCCCCTGGGCCACATGACGAAGCCTGAAGTCCGCGAGCTTGCCGAGGGCTATTCTCTTGCTTTGGCCAAGAAGCCTGACTCACAGGAGATCTGCTTCATCCCTGGCGGCGACTACAAGCTCTTCATGGAAGCCTATCTAGAAGAGCAGGAGCAGCCCCTTCCGGATACTTCTGGCGAGTTGGTCACCAGTACCGGAGAGGTTGTCGGTTCGCACGAGGGCGTGCACCACTTCACCGTCGGCCAGCGCAAGGGCGTCCAGCAGCGGCTGAAGGGACACCAGCCGAACCCGTTCTATGTGCTGCAGATCAATCCGGATTCGCACCGCGTCACCGTCGGCACGGAAGATGAGCTGCTGACACCCGCTATGCGTGTAGGCGATTTGAACTGGATCTCCATTACATCACTCGGCGAACCGATGCGTGTGCAGGCAAAGATCCGCCACCGCCACGAACCCGCATGGGCGACTCTGCAGAAGGTTAGCGATGACGAAGTGGAAGCCATCTTCGACGAACCGCAGCGGGCGGTCACACCAGGGCAGGCCGCAGTCTTCTATCAGGATGACGAAGTTGTAGGCGGCGGCTGGATCCGCTGAGATAGCGATCAAAGGGGTGGGAGCCCGGGGGGTTCACCACCATACCGTCGGTCATACTCTCAGCCTCGGCTAGTGCGTTGCTAATCTTCGGTATCGCCCACGCCCGTCGCAACCGACGCGGCGGCATCTCTCCACGTCTTAGCGCGTCCGACCAAGGTCTCTAATCCCGCCTTGATCCCATGAATCACACCGGAGATATGACGCACTGGCACCATAACGGCGTGGTGCACCTCAGCGGTCACGCGGCCGACGGTGTTGAGGCTATCGGTCATCGCAGTATCCACGCGAACCACCTGGGCGCGTGCGCGTGTGGCAGCCTCGGAAACCACAATGTCAAGCTCGTGCGCCTTGTCGCGTAGAACGTTTGTCGTCTCCACAAGGTTGTCGGTAATCCGGTCCACCTTCGGCGCCGTCTTCTCCACCGCCCGCGTGACGCTATCCATGATCGGGACGGCCTTCGCATGCAGCTCCTGAGCAATTCCAAGGATTTGCTTCTGCGTCTTGGCGGCGCCTATCGCCATCGTGACCAGCACAACGAGCTGCAACACGACGGCAACGGAAACCACCGCGATGAAGATGATGAGCAGGTTGGAATGGTCCTGTGCCAGTTGGCTTTGCCAAAGGATGGCTGCTGTAAGCATGGGTAGGCCGCGCTTTCTTTCCGGAAATAGTAACAGGGCTCCGCGTCGAGACACGGAGCCCCACGCAAGCTGAGTTTACGCCGAGTGCTCGTTGGAAGGTTCTTCGACGGCAGTCCTGCTATAAGCCTGCTTCCCCGCGTCTACAGCCGCAGCGACCTTGTCCTGCTGCTCGTGCAGAAAATCCTTACCTTTCTCGACATACTCGGTCCACTGGCTGCGTCCGCGCTCATAGTACTGGCGGCTGCGGTCAATGTACTCATCCAACTGTTCCTTACCGCGCTCCACATATTGATTGGCCTTATCGCGGGCTTCCTTGGCGGAAAGCGCGAGCTCTTCCCGCGTCTCTTTCCCGGACTTCGGAGCGTACAGCACACCAATCAGCGCGCCGATGCCAAGTCCTGCAAGAAACCAGCCAATTCCGTTCGCATTGTCATTCTCTGCCATTTGTTTCCCTCTTTCCTGAGCGAGATTCGTGTGTGGAACCTTCGAGTTGCGGAGAATCGGATGGTAGCAAATCCACTACCGGGCGGCAAACCTCGCCTTTCTCGCGCACAAAACCCTTGCTTAATGAGGATGCTACTCGCGCGAGCCAGGTTTACCCAGAACATTCCCTTTCTTATGACAGAAACATCAGGGATAAACTTGACGTCTAAGATGAGTGACGACACACACTCCCCCGGAGCTACTCCCGGAGCTCGCGGGCAATCGCAGATCAGGGACGTACATCCCGCGTAAGGAGAGGGATTTCCATGAATCTTGAACGCATGCACAACACTCTTCGCACCACCGGCCTGGCGCTTGTTCTCACCCTTGCCGTAACTGGATGCAAGAAGGCCGATACTCCGGCTCCTCCGGATGACAACAGTCTGGCTTCCTCCATCCAGAGCAGAATCACCTCCGACTCCGCTCTGAGTGCGGAACAGATTCAGGTAGGCGTCTCCGGCGGCGTCGCCACGCTGAGCGGGAATGTTAGCAATCCGGCGGCCAAAACGCTGGCCTCCAATGATGCGGCAGCCATTCCCGGCGTCAAAACGGTCATCAACAACCTGAACGTCCAGGCTCCTGCCGCGGCTCCAGCCCCGGTTGCTGCCGCTCCTGAACCCGCTCCGGTACGGCCTGAGCGCGAGAAAAGGCCCAAGCCCGTTATTGTCGAGCGTCAGCCCGCTCCGGCCCCAGCTCCTGCACCGGCCCCCGTAAGACAGGCCGCGGCCCCTGTTGTTCAGGCTCCTCCACCACCTCCGCCAGCGCCCACGACAAAGACTGTGACAGTTGCTGCCGGAACCTTCCTTCCGGTACGCATCACGCAGGGTCTGGACTCCGCTACCACGCAAACAGGTGATTCCTTCACGGGCGTCATCTCCAACGACATCGTCGTCGATGGATGGGTTGCCCTGCGTCAGGGGACTCCGGTCAGCGGACGCGTCGTCGAAGCGAAAGATGCGGCCCACTTCAAAGGAAGCTCGCTGCTCTCTATTGAGCTGACCAGCATCTCCCGCCGTGGTGAGCGTATTGCTGTCTCCACCGAAGCCTTCAGCAAAGAGGGCGCTGGACGCGGTAAGAATACGGCTACCAAGGCTGGTGTCGGCGCAGCCGCCGGAGCCATCCTCGGCGGTATCTTCGGTGGCGGTAAAGGTGCTGCCATCGGTGCGGCCGCCGGCGGCGCGGGTGGTGCGGGCGTCAATGCCATCACCAGGGGTGAGCAGGTACAGATCCCCACCGAGTCGCTCATCCGCTTCCGCCTGACGAACGCGTTCACCGTTCAGGCAACACAGGCAGGAGCATCGAGCAACGATGACTCCACACGTCACCCGATGCAATAACTGGTCTAAGACGTTTCACTAAAAGGCTCCGGATTCCTTCGTGGATCCGGAGCTTTTTCATGTCAGCGTTTGTCGGCAACCGCGCGTTACAACCGCGTAGGTTACAACGCTGCTCTATCAATCTGCGTCTATTCAAACAACCCACGAAGGTGAGATTTTCGTATAGTAGACTCGGAGCAACGCTGCCCCGGAGAGATGCTTCGTTCCCTCCAGAGACACAAACGAACCACCTGCAATCAAAGACTGTACGAGGTCTACCGCCTTGGCATCGACGAAGAAGCCTGCAGGATTTCTGACATTTACGCTGCACTCTCATCTACCTTACGTAGTGAACCACGGTACATGGCCACATGGTATGGAGTGGTTACATGAGGCAGCAGCCGAAACTTATCTCCCGCTGCTGCGTGTCCTTGGACGTCTTGAAAAAGACGGGTTAGCACTCAAGGCGAATATTAATCTTTCGCCGATCCTTCTTGAGCAGCTCGCTCATCCCATCTTCCGAGCTGAGTTCCCGAAGTATCTCGATCGCAAGATCACCGCCGCTACGGAAGACGAAGCCTTCTTCATTCAGGGTGGCGAAACGCATTTCGCGGAAACCGCCCGCTTCTGGCACGCGTTCTTCCAGGAAGCGCTGGATGACTTCAACGCACTCGATGGCGACATCATCAAGGGCTTCCGCCACTTCAACGATAAAGGTCTCATCGAGATCATCACCTGCGGCGCAACGCATGGGTACATGCCTCTGCTGGGTACCGATGAAAGTGTGCGCGCACAGGTCCGCACCGCCGTCGCTACTCATAAACGGCACATCGGCAAACATCCCCGCGGCATCTGGGTGCCAGAGTGCGGCTATCGCCCAGCCGGCTTTTGGAACTACCCTGTCCCCGACGCCGATGGCGCCACACATCCAGGCTACGATCGTATCGGTGTCGAACAGGCCCTCAGCGAATCGCAGATCGAGTACTTCTACGTCGATACTCATCTGGTCGAAGAGTCCGAACGTATCCCTTCCCCCTACGAGCTGCTCAACGGAGACGTGCCGCGGGATGAAGCCACTATCCAGATGACCTTCCGCAACCATCGCGGGCTCTACCAGCCCTATTACGTCGATGGTCCCTACGACAAGCGTTACGCCACGACCATCTTCCCGCGCGATCCACGCACCGGCCTGCAGGTCTGGTCCGGCGAAAGCGGTTATCCGGGCGATGCCAACTATCTCGACTTCCATAAGAAGCGCTGGCCCGGTGGCCATCGCTACTGGCAGGTCACCGGCCCCAAGCTCGATATGGCCTTCAAGATGCCATACTGGCCGCAGGAAGCCGCCGAAAAGGTCAAGGAACACGCCAGCCACTTCGTGCACCTGGTCTATGAAGCACTGAAAGACGGCTTCAACGACTCAATCCCGCCGGTTCTCTGCGCGCCCTTTGACGCCGAGCTCTTCGGCCACTGGTGGTTCGAAGGCCCGCTCTGGCTCGAAGCTATCGCTCGCACATTGGCCGATTATCCCATCGGAATCGAGCTCATCACCTGCTCCGAGTATCTCGACAAGTACCCGCGTGCCGGCTTCCTCTCGATGCACGAAGGTTCATGGGGGGCCGAAGGCACCAACGACGTGTGGATGAACCCGGAGACCTCCTGGACCTACAACCACATCTATCCCGCTGAACTGTACACCCGCGACCTCGCAACCGCCGGCAAATGGAAAGACGGTGGCCTCGGCGAACGCATCATGAAACAGCTCTGCCGTGAGTTGCTGCTGCTTGAGTCTTCTGACTGGCAGTTCCTCATCACGACCGGAGCCGCACGAGACTATGCCGAGAAGCGCTTCAACGTGCACAAAGATCAGTTCCTGGAGATGAAAGGCATCTGGCAGGCCTTCGAACAGAACGGCGCTCTCGACGAAGTCCAGGACCGTCGGCTGTCCGAACTCGAAATCAGGGATTCCGTCTTTCCCGACATCGATCCCAGCTTCTGGGCCGCAGGCGCTAAAGCCAGTTAACAGTTGCCGGTTACCGGTTGCCAGTTGAGGAGGATGGCAGTTCCTGCCATCCTCCTTTGCTTTACCCTTAAAAGTAGAGTACGAATGCGCCTCTGAAGCGCGTCTTCAACTGGCAACTGACAACTGGTAACTGGCAACTCTTCTCTCTATGGCTGTCGCACTTCCCACACTCCCGACGCACCGTTACAGCGTCCTTCACCGCTGGCATCTGCTCTCGCTCGATGCTCCGACGGTCGCTGTGGTGTGGACTCTTGCGGCGGCTCGCATCACCCACCACACGCTTTCCTGGTATGTGCCTGGAGCCATGTTCGTCGCGGTATGGCTGGTCTATGTCGCCGATCGCCTGCTTGATTACAAACAGGGCGAAGAGCTCGAAGCCCGGCACCGCTTCCATGGCCGATTTCGCCGCCGGTTCGTAATCGCCGCCATGATCGCCCTGCCTGCGCTTCTGGCTCTGATGTGGAAGATGCCCGCGCGCGCCTTGTTCTCCTACATCCTGCTGTGCGCTCCACTCGTCCTCTACTTTGCCGCCATCCATAAGACCCGCCTTCGCCAGAAAGCTCCTAAGGAGGCCGTCGTCGGCATTTTCTTCGCAGCAGCGGTCTTTCTACCAGAGTTCTTCACGCCGCGCGTGGCTATTGCCACCACCTTCTTTGCGCTGCTTTGCTGGCTGAACTGTGTCGCTATCCATCGCTGGGAGAACCCGCAATCGTCTAACTGGAGCGCCCGCAACTTCCGCCCGCTCGTCCTTACCCTGGCCGCCGTCTGCGCTCTTACGCCGTTCTCTCCCGCGCCACATCCCTTCGCCATTCTGAATCTGTGCACCGCAAGCTCCGCGCTTCTGCTGCTGGCGCTGGACTGCACCCGCCGGCCGATCTCCTCAGTCACACTGCGCGCTGCGGCCGACGCCGCGCTGCTCACCCCGCTCATCCTCTTCTTTCTGCGGTGAATGCCACTCCCAACTTCGATCGCATCGCGCGGCTCTACCGCTGGATGGAATGGTTCAGCTTCGGCCCGCTGCTGCATCGCACGCGCAGCGCATGGCTGCGTGAACTTCTCGAAAGCCGCAGCGCTCTTGTTCTGGGCGACGGCGACGGCCGCTTCACACGTGATCTGCTCGGAGCCAACCCGCATATCCGCGTTCATGCCGTAGACCTCAGCGCTGCCATGCTGCAGGAACTGCGCCGCCGTTGCACACCGTATGCAAATCGCCTGGTGACCACTCAGGCCAATGCACTGAACTTCGTTCCCGATGCCGCATACGATCTTGTTGCCACACACTTCTTCCTCGACTGCCTCTCCGATACAGACGTAGAGCAACTCGTACAGACGCTACTGCCTTCCCTGACGGACAATGCCCGATGGCTGATTAGCGACTTCCAAATCCCGCAACAAGGCGCCATCCGTCCCATCGCGGCGCTGCTAACCCGCATTCTCTACGCGGCCTTTCGTCTCCTAACCGGTCTCCGCGCCAACCGCCTTCCCGACTATGCCTATTTATTGCAGCGTGCGGGGATGGTCTGCATCCGACGACGCGTGTTCCTTGGCGGCATCCTGGTCTCGGAGCTATGGCAACGGCCCTGAAGCGCATAGAATTCTCGGCATGAGAAAGACCCTCTTCCTTGCTCTGCTTTCTCTTGCCACTGCGCTCGGTGCACAGACATCCATTGCGACCAACTCGCCCACGCCCTTATCCGAACGCGTGGTGCAGTACACCATCGACGCACAGATCGACCCGGTAAAACACACTGTTGACGGCAGCGAAACCCTCGCGTACCGCAACCTTACTGGCCAGCGGCTGACGAGCTTTCCCTTCCATCTCTACCTCAATGCGTTTCAGCCGCAGTCCACCTTCGCACGAGAGACTGCGGAGAGTGGCGGCTTCCGCGAAGTGGAGCGTGAGTATCCCGAACATCGCCGCGGCGAGATCCGTATCGCCTCCATCACTGCCGATGGCTTCGGAGACCTGACATCGGCACAGCGCTTCACTGCGCCCGACGACGGCAACGCCGCCGATCACACCGTGATGGAGATCCCGCTGCCGCATCCTCTCGAGCCCGGCGAGACCATCACTTTCCACATCGTGTTCCACGACAAGTTTCCCGAGTCCATCGCACGCAACGGCTATAAGCGCGACTTCATGATGGGCGGCCAGTGGTTCCCAAAAATCGGTATCTTCTGGCATGGCGCATGGAACTGCCATCAGTACCACGCGACCACTGAGTTCTTCTCTGACTTCGGCATCTACAACGTCAAGCTCACCGTACCGGAGAACTACACCGTCGGCACGACAGGCGTCTCTACCGGCATTACCCACAGCGGCGGCAGAAAGACGATGTCGTTCGATGCGGAAGATGTCCACGACTTCGCATGGGCTGCCTCACCGCACTTTACTGAGACCACAGAAACATATCTCTCAGCCATAGGCCCGGTCCGCATCCGCGTCCTCGCCCTCAAATCGCATCCCCAGGCCGGACCACGATATGCCGCCATTCTCCGCCAGACCATGGCGAAGTTTGAACAGTGGTATGGTCCTTATCCCTATAAACAAATAACAGTGATCGACCCCGAGCCGGGCTCCGCGATGGAGGGCATGGAGTACCCCACCCTCATCACCGGAGGCACCGACTGGTGGGAGCCTTCATGGCTTCACTTGCTCGAGATCACTGCAGAACACGAGTTTGGACACCAGTACTGGTATGGCATGGTTGCTACCAATGAGTTCGAAGAAGCCTGGCTTGATGAAGGTATCAACTCCTACACCGAGGTCAAGGTCATCGAATCGCTCTTCGGTAAAGACAAGGGATTTCTCGGCGGAACCTATGCCAGTGCCGGTGAACGCGATCTGCAGCGCTACGAATACACCCTCGTCCCCGACTACGACCCAATGACGCGCTTCGCCTACAAGTTCCGGGACGAGCGTTCGTACGGCGGCGTCACTTACGGTAAGACGGCTACAGCCTTGCTCACGCTTGAAGGCATGATCGGCGAAGACACCATGCGCGAAGCCGTACACCAGTACTTCACCAAGTACCGCTTCAAGCATCCGACCGCGGACGACTTCCTGCTGGAGATCGAAAAAGCAGCCATTGCCAACAACCGCGTAAGCAACTCTCCTGCATACATTACTGCCGGCGCCCCATTCACCGGCAGCAGAGTCGATGCCTCCAACGGCCCTGTCGATTCCGCATCCGCGCTGCGTTTCTATTTCCATCAGGCTATCTACGACACTGCGATTCTGGACTATGCTGTCGACTCCGTGACGACACAGCCAGTGCAATGGTGGAAACCCGAACCGGAAGATCCGAAAAAGACCGACTATCTCAACACAGTCGTCGTGCATCGCAAAGGAGACTTCATCCTTCCCACTACCGTCGAAGTCGCCTTCGACGATGGCACTCGCACCCGCGTCTGGTGGAACGGCACAGATCGCTGGCAACGCTTCACCTTCCAAAAACACGGCGTCAAAGTCATTTCCGCCGAAGTCGATCCGGACCATATCGTCCTGCTCGACAAAGACCGGTTCAACAACAGCTACCAGGTCACGCCCCATGGCACGGCAGCACGCAAGCTGACAGCCATCATCCTTTTTCTCGAACAATGCCTCAGCCAGGTTGCGACATGGATCGTGTGAGCATGGAAACCAATCGCCGCCCTCTGCTTCTGCCCGGTCTCCACATGGCGCTACACCACTGGAGGGCCATTGCCTGGACCTACGCGCTGCAACTGCTTCTCACGGTGCTCTTCACACTCGGAGTCCACCACCAGCTTGCGGCTCTACTATCCCACTCCCTCGTAGCAACGCGGCTTACTTCGGGCTTCGATGTGACGCTCCTTGCGGAGGTCTTCCGGGGCATCAGGCAGCCCCCTTATGCAGGCCCGCAACAGTGGTACCTCTCCAGCTTTGTCTTTGCCATCGTCAACCTCATCCTTACCCCCGGTGTGCTCTACGCCTATGTGACCGGAGAACGCGCCTGCTTGCACCGCCTGCAATATCAGGGCTTCCGCTACTTCTGGCGATTCGTACGCATCGCTCTCGTAGCAGTCGCCCTCTTCACTGCCGTGCTCAGCCCATTGGCGGCACTGCGTTCCTTTGCCAGCGATCGGCTTGATGCCGCCGGTGTTCTGGGCAAACCGCACTTTCTGGCTGTACTGCCGGTGACACTGATTCTGTTGCTCGTCGCCTGCCTGCTACGCCTCTACTTCGACCTGGTGGAGGTCTATGCCATTCGGCTTGGCCTCAATAACGAGTACCGCGTGTACAAAGCCTATGCTCCGGCATGGGACGCTCTGCGCTCCCGCTTCACCGCGCCATATCTTTCGTTTTCTCTTTTGACCTTCGCAGGTGTCGCCTGTATCGCGGCCGCTGCCTGGCTCTCCATCCACCGTCTCGCCGCTCCCGGCTCGCTCGGCATCTTTCTTCTGCTGCAGAGCGGCATCCTGCTCGATCTTGTCACCCGCTTCTGGCAGCGGGCGGTAGAAGTCCGCCTGGTGGAGGATGTTCCTGCGAGCAGCCCGGAGCACGACGAATCTCCACTCATGCCGGTTCCGATCTCCCCTTGGCCCAGGCCGAATCCCTTTCCCCCACATCCAGAGCCGGAGGTTCCTGAGAGCTAGGACCTGCTATGCAACCAGCCGTGACCGTAAACAAGACATTCGCACCTGCGGTGCGAAACGAGCTCCACCTGTAAATGATTTCTGGAGACAGACTGTAAACCACGACAACGTTGACCTCCCAGCGTCAGGAACCCCAGATTTCCTCCATGCCGGCGTCGAACGACAACCTACATCCCATACCATCAACACCCCGCTCTCTGGCATCCTTTAAGAAGAGATGAATCTTTACGTCCTTCGTCACGCCAGCGCCGGCACCCGCCGCGTCAACCCGCTCCTCGATACCCGCCGCCCTCTCGACAAAGAGGGGAAGAAGCAGTGTCTGCAACTCGGCCACGTGCTTAACGGTATGCGCCTGCACTTTGACCTCATCGTCTCCAGCCCGCTGAAGCGCAGCCTGCAGACTGCCTCACTCGTTGGCATGGAGACAGGTTATGAGGCCTCGGTTCTGCTCTCGAATGCCCTCGCTCCGGGCGCCACCTTTGCCGACTTCCAGAAGCTGCTCAGCGAGTGCGGAGAGGCGGAGAACCTGCTGGTCGTGGGGCACAACCCCAACCTCACAACCTTTCTCGGCTCGCTTATCGCGTTGCCAAAGCCGGCACGGATAAGGCTGCGCAAAGGCTCCATCGCCCGCGTGGGCTATGACCGGGGAGCCGGAACTCTGCAGTGGCTGCTTGATCCTCGCACGGTACGTACTCTCTACACGGCTTCGACAGCCAGCTCGCGGCGGAAGACCTCGCGGAAGTAGTCGGCTTCTTTACGCAGCGACCATACCTCCAGCTCCGCGCTTCCGCGCGCTGCCGACAGGTCGAGCAGGACACGCTTCGGATAGACCTTGATACGTAATTTCACGGCAGCAGAAGCGCGGTCCTGATTCAGACCCACCGCAAGCCTCAGCAAGCCGATCGCACGCGCCACCGCTGCATGTTCCTCCACCGGCACCGCACGCATCACCCGGTCCATGCCATCCGGTCGGCTCTTGCCCAGGTAGCGCGCAATGGCGCTGACAATCGCCCGCTGTTCCGGCGAGAAGCCATAGATTTCGGAGTTTGCCAGGATATATTGCGTGTGCCGATGATGACCCTGGTGGTTCATGTACTTGCCTACGTCCTGCATCATGGCTGCTGCCTCCAGCCATAACCGGTACTCCGGCGGAAGCTCATGCACCACATGCAACGCGTCGAAGAGCTGCGCCACATGCGCCCGGACGGGCTCGTTTCTCCTGGGATCGACGCCATAGCGGCGGCAGAGCTCGCGGATGCCGTTCCAGCGCTCGACTTCCATCTGCTGGTGCACGTCCGCGCGAATATCCGTTTCGGCCAGCATCTGAGCCAGGACACCGTCACGAAGACCCAGCGGCGAGTAACGAAAGCCCTTCAGGCCCAATCGCTCCAGCAACTGGGCATACACATAGGCTCCGCCGATGATGATCTCACTGCGTTTGGGTCCGATGCCGGGTACCTGCACCCGTTCCGCATTGGTCATCTTCGCCAGCATATGCGCCACCTTACGGACGCTTACTGTGTCGGCTTCCAGGGTCTTTGTCTTCGCGCGTGAAGCTCGCTTCTTGAACAGTGCCGCGGAAGCCTCTGCCAGTGCCGCTGCAGTGCCGCTGGTCGCAATCACGAGAGGTACACGCACCGGGCCAAGCTTCTTTTCCGCGCGGAGCAGCTCGCGATGGATAAAGCGTTCCAGTTGCGCCAGGTCTTCCTTGCTGGTCGGATCGCTGTGCAGGAACTCCTGCTGCAACCGCACCGCCCCCAGAGGAGTGCTCACCATCGACTTGATGCGGCCGTGCTCGCTGTGGGTAATCTCGCAGCTTCCGCCGCCAAGATCGATCATCAGGCACCTGCCCCGCGCCCCCGGCTCCAGAGTAGCCACTCCAAGGTGGATCAGACGGCCCTCTTCCAGGCCCGAGATCACCTCCAGGCTCCACCCTGTGGCCGATTTGACCCAGGCCGCAAAGGCGGCTGCATTGCGGGCATCGCGCGTGGCCGAGGTGGCCACGACCCGCACTTTATCCACAACATGGGCCTGCACCGCCTTATGAAAACGCTTCAGGGCCCGAATTGTAGTGGCCATCGCCTCCGGCGAGATCACTCCCGTCTCGAAGACGCTTTCGCCAAGACGTGTGACCTCGCGGTCCTCATACAACGTCTTAAGCTTATGCACCTGTACGGCGGCGATCTTTAGTCGGCAGGAGTTGGACCCGATATCGATAGCTGCAAATGTCGGCATCTTTCCTCGCGTCAGGATACACGGTTCGCGCATCGAATCTTCTGGGTGTTTTCCGTGTCTAACAGAGGGAACACACAATTTTCAGCAAGTAGAGTTGTAGCCGGATGGTAACTACGTACGCTCCGAAGCCTGTCGCGGCACCTTCACGCCTGACCAGCACACGCAAGCGCCGGGTCTGGATCCTGTCGCTCGTCTGGGTAGCAGTATATTTTGCAAGCCTGTTCTCTCCGCCTTTGCTTGACGACGCTGACGCTACCCACGCCCAGGCCGCCGCGGCTATGGCTCGGACCGGTGACTTCGTCACCCTTTACGTCAATGGCATCCGCTATCTGGAAAAGGCTGCTCTGCCCTATTGGCTGGTCGCGGTCGATTATCGCATCTTCGGCCTCAACGCATTTGCCACACACCTTCCCCTTGCCCTTGGCGTAGCGATGCTGGCTGCTCTTGCCTATCGTTGGGGTAAGCACGCGATCTCGCAGACAGCGGGCTTCTATGCCTCTCTGGCGACGCTCACCACCGCCGGCATCTTTCTCTTCACGCGCATCTTCATTCCAGAAGTGCTGCTCTCATTCTTCCTCTGCGCCTCACTCTACTGCCTGCTGCGAGGTCTTGAGAAGGCACGTGTCGGCTACTTCTATGGCATGTGGATTGGTCTCGCACTCGCCGTTATGACCAAAGGCCTCATCGGTCTGGTCTTCCCGATGGGAGCAGCGGCGATCTATCTGGCCATTACCGGCGAGTGGCGCCGCTGGCGCGAACTCCGTCTTGTGACCGGCGGCCTTCTCTTCCTCGCCATCGCTGCCCCCTGGCATATCCTCGCCGGTCTGCGAAACACCGGCGGCATGAACGGACACGGCTTCTTCTGGTTCTACTTCATCAATGAACACGTGCTCCGTTTCCTCGGCGAGCGCTATCCGAAGGACTACAACAAACTCCCCGGCTATCTTTTCTGGCTGCTGCATCTGGTCTGGCTCTTCCCCTGGTCGCTCTTCCTTCCCGTCACCCTGCGGGATCTGTGGACCAACCGATCCAAATATCTGCGCCCGTACAGCTTCCATCAGCGCTCCGTTCTTCTGCTAGGCATCTACGCCGCCATCATCCTGGTCTTCTTCTCCATCTCCACCAACCAGGAGTACTACACCTTCCCGGCCTATCTGCCGATCCTTCTGCTCGTTGCCTTCTCGCTTGCCCGGCGAGAGCATAACGTTCAGCGTGGACACCTGATTACCGCGGCACACGCCGTCTTTGCCGGACTCGGATTCCTGATCGCAGGAGCTCTCTTCTACGGTCTTTGGAGCTCACGTAACCTCCCCTTCGAACCCAGCATCGGAGACCTTCTGGCCCATCGCGCCGTCGGAGACTACACACTCTCCATGTCGCACTTCTTCGACCTGACCGGGGCCTCCTTTGCTGCCCTGCGGCTACCCGCCGCCCTGGCTATGCTGGCCTTCGCCTTCGGTCCCGCTGTGGCCTGGAACCTCCGCCTGCACAAGCGGAACACGGCCGCCTTCTCCACCGTGGCATTCACTACGGCGTTCTTCCTCATAGCTGCCCATATCGCTCTCGTGCGCTTCGGCTCCATGTTGAGCTGTAAACAACTGGCAGACACGGCGAATGATCTCGTCGCCTCCCGGCGCATCGAAGGCAACTATCAGTTGATGCTGTACGGCGACCAGTCCTACGGCTCTTCGGTCATCTTCTATACCAACCGCCAGGCGCTGCTGGTCGAAGGCCGCTCCAGCTCCCTGATCTTCGGCAGCGCTTTCCCCGATGCACCGCATATCTTCCTTTCCTCACAGGATCTGCTGCAGACGTGGGGACAAGGGGTGCGTCATCTCCTCTTCGTGCCTGAAGAACACCACAACGACGTAGAGCAACTTCTCAAGGGACATTACGTTCTGTTGAAAGAGACCTCCGGCAATACGTTGCTGACTGACCGCCCGCTCGATTGACGTAACCATAGAAAAACCAGCACGATGGATAGAAGAACCTCGTGAGCCTGCCGACCTCATCCGCCGTGACGGACCCCGCCGCCTCGCCCGCCCCAGCACGCCGCAGATCCATCCTCATTCTTCTCATCATCTGGGGAGCGCTTCAGCTTGGCGGCATCTTTACCCCCGGCCTGCTCGACGACGTCGACTCGGTCTATCTCGAGGTGGCGCGGGAGATGCTTGTCCGCCACGACTACGTCACGCCCTATGTCGACGGCATCCGCTTCTTCGACAAGCCTCCGTTGATGTACTGGCTCGCCGCCGGCAGCATGAAGATCTTCGGACCGCACGACTGGGCAGGCCGGCTTCCGCTTACGCTACTCGTCCTTGCACTCATCTTCTCCGTCTACTCCCTCGGGAGACGGTTCTTTGGCGATCGCGGAGGCTTCTACTCCGGCCTGGCCATCGCCACCTCCATCGGCCCCTATCTCTTCACCCGCTTTTACATTCCCGATGTACCGCTGGCGCTGTGGATGACCCTCTCCATCCATCTTCTGCTCATCGCCCTCGATCGCGTCCGCGCACACGAGTCCGCGCTGAAGCCGATGCTCGGTTTCGCCGCCGTGACCGCCCTCAATGTCCTTACCAAGGGCCTTATCGGTCTCGTCTTTCCGGTCGGCTTCGCTCTCATCTTTCTTCTGTTGACCCGCCAGATCCGCGCCATTCTCCGCTTGCGCCTCATCACATCGACGGCGCTCTTCCTGCTGATCGCGCTTCCGTGGCATGTACTCGCGGCCATACGGAACCCTGCCATCGACGCCAACGCCCGCGGCTGGTTCTGGTTCTACGTCATCAACGAGCACTTCATGCGCTTCGTCGGCAAGCGCATCCCACATGACTACGGCCAGGTCCCCCTCCTGCTCTTCTGGGGCATGATCCTGGCATGGCTTCTACCCTGGGCGGTTTTTCTTCCACGTGCGATCCGCTGGGGCGTCGCCACGTTGCGCACCGAGGGCATGAGGGCACGCGTCTCCGAAGCTCCGCTGACCCTCTTCCTATGGGCTCTCATCGTCATCGGCTTCTTCTCGCTCGGCAGCCGGCAGGAGTACTATGCCCTGCCGGCACTGCCCGCTCTCGCCATCCTCGCCGGCGGACAACTTGCGCGCGCCGAAGATCCACTCCATCCGGGGTCACGCCATGCGGCCTACTTCTGGACACGCTGGCTGCTTCTGCCCATCACCACACTCGCGGCAGTTGCCTGCACGTGGTTTGCGATCACCGCACCTACGCCGCCGGCGGCCGTCGATATCTCAGACCTGCTCACCACCAATCCTGAGCGCTATACCCTCGCGCTCGGTCATCTCTACGACCTCACGGGCAAGGCGATGGGCTTCTTTCGCTTCCCGCTGATCCTTGTCGCCGTATCCATGTACGCTGCCGGCCTGACAGCATGGCTGCTACGGCGCAAAGGCAAGTGCTATGCGGCCAACGTCACTCTCGCCATCGCCATGATGGGTAATCTGTGGGGCATGCACGAAGGCCTGGCGCGCTTCTATCCGATCCTTGGCTCAAAGGGTCTGGCAGACGCGATCAACTCCGTCTTCCAACCCGGCGATCAGATCATGCTGGACGGCGAGTTGACCTCCGGCTCCTCCATCGCCTTCTACACCCGCCAGCCGCTGCACCTGGTCAACGGACGCGTCAACGGTCCCTGGTACGGCAGCTTCTGGCCTGACGCCGCCAGAGTGTTTGAGACCGAAGACTCCCTGCACCAGGCCTGGGCAAGTCACGACCGCGTCTTCCTCATGACCTACGAGCCGCAGCGCCGCGTCACCGACCTGCGGCCCTTTGGCGGCGTCTACGAGCTCAAATCTGAGGGTGGCAAAACCGTCCTTACGAATCACCCCTGACGATCGGTAGAGCATTTTCCCTGTAGGAGTAGGAAAAATGCTCTAAAAATCAGATGAATCGCGCGACTCCCACAATACGGGATTGTTACTCTTCTAACGATCCCTATGACCCCTGTAACGCGTCTCTCCCTCGTTGCGCTGTTGGCTACTGCCCCCCTCTTTGCCCAGTCGCCGATCAATCTGCCCAGCAGTAAACAACTGCTCCCCGGCATTCCCGGCGAGCCGCAGCGCATCAATAGCCTTCCACTCGCGATGGCCTGGTCACCCAATCATCGCTACCTCGCCGTCGTGAACGCCGGCTACGGAACCGCCGAGTCGAACTACCAGCAGTCCATCGCCGTGCTCGACACACAGACCGGCACCGTCAAAGACTTTCCCGAGCCGCGCACGACACTCTCGTCCGCGCAGACACTCTTCTCCGGCCTGCTCTTCTCTGCTGACGGACAGCACCTTTACGCCTCGCTCGACTCACTCTCCGCCCCTGAAGGCGGCGAGCCTGACAAAGACGGCCTCATCAAGACCGGCAACGCCATCGCCGTTTACAGCTTCCACGACGGCTCCATCACCGCGGACCGTCTTATTCCCATCCCGCTACAGCAGCTTGCTCCCGGCCGCTCGCAGAACGAGATCGGCAAACCCATACCTATGGGCAAGGCCATCCCAATTCCCACCGGACTGGAACTGCTGAAGACAGCCGATGGCGCCGAACAACTTCTGGTCGCCGATAACTTCTCTGACGATGTGCTGCAAGTCGATGCCGCCAGCGGCAAAATCCTTCGCCGCTTTGATCTCGCCACCAAGCCGACCGTTCCGGCGAATTACCCGATTGCGATTGCCGTCGACTCAGCCCAGCGCTTTGCGTATGTCGCTCTCTGGAATGGCTCCGCGCTGGCCCAGCTCGATCTGAAGTCCGGCAAGGTTGTCTCTTCACTTCCGCTGCTTCCGCCTGACCCGGCCACCGGTCCCAGTTCGCATCCCTGTGCTTTGGTTTTCTCGAAGGATGGACAGATTCTCTACGTCGCCCTCGCAAATCGCGATGCCGTCGCAGCTGTCTCACTCGGAAACGGGAAACCGAAGCTGACCGGTATCCTCGATACACGCCTGCCCGGCCAGAGCTACTTCGGCGCTATCCCCACGGCCCTTGCGCTTAGCACCGATGGCAGCCGGCTCTTCGTTGCCAACTCCGGCTCCAATGCGGTCGCGGTCTTCGATACAGCTCAGAAGCTCTCTGCCTCAGCGGCTGTCCACGCCGCAGGCTTT
>JAEKKE010000311.1 GCA_019510535.1 Acidobacteriota bacterium | reverse complement strand
CTGGTCTGCGTGTTTCCGAACTTTGCTTCGGAGCGGGAACCTTCGGCCGTAACAGCGAGTTCTTCAAAGAATGGGGCCTGATGGAGGGTGACGCAGCGAAACGCATCGTCGATCTCTGCGTCGATGCCGGAATTAATTTCTTCGACACCGCGGATGTTTACTCCGACGGTGAGAGCGAAAAAGTACTGGGCGAGTCGATCCGCCATCTTGATCGCGGACAGCTCGTGATCGGGACCAAGGCGACCTTCCGTTTTGGCAAGGGCATCAATGATGCCGGTCAATCGCGGCATCATCTCATTCGCTCGATCGAGGGAAGTCTCAAACGCCTTGGGACGGACTATATCGATGTGTATTACATGCACGAGGTCGATGCCATGACGCCCATTGAGGAGACGCTGTACACGCTGAACAGGGCCGTCGAGCAAGGCAAGATCCGCTACATCGGTTGCTCCAACTTCTCGGGATGGCAGTTGATGAAATCTCTCTCCATCAGCGAGCGTTACGGCTGGGCGAAGTATGTCGTTCAGCAGAGCTACTACTCCCTGATCGGCCGTGACTTCGAGTGGGAGCTGATGCCGTTGGGCCAGAGCGAGAAGGTTGGCACGGCTGTGTGGTCTCCGCTTGGATGGGCGCGTCTGACCGGGAAGTACAGCCGTAATAAACCAAAGCCCACGACCAGCCGCCTGAACGACGAGAAGATGATCGCCGCAGGCCCGAAGGTCTCGGACGAACACCTGTACAACGTCGTCGATGCCATTGAAGCGATTGCGCAGGAGACCGGAAAGTCTGTCCCTGAGATCTCATTGAACTGGCTGTTACATCGGCCAACCGTATCGACCATCATCATCGGTGGACGTAGCGAAGAACAGTTGAAGCAGAACTTCAAAGCTGTCGGCTGGAAGCTTACGCCGGAGCAGATGACGAAGCTGGACGAAGCCAGCAAAGTAACGGCAGCGTATCCCTATTGGCATCAGCGCCAGTTCCCGGAACGCAATCATGATCTGCTGTAGAGGATGCCTGGTTCCTTATGAACTTTTAGCGACTTCTCTACGTCTTTTTTATCAGGCCCGGACATACGCTCATACCTGCTGCCCTGAGGATCCGCCAGGGCAGCAGGAGCATTATGAGTTACGGTAGATGGAATATCAATTTAGAGCATTTCCCCTGTTACTGGGTATCCCGGAAGAGCGGTGCAGAGGCGTTTTCATTGCGGAAAACGCCCGTAGATGCACAAGCCCCGCACTACACCTACAGGAAAAATGCTTTGGCCCGCGTTCTGTGCGCGGGTTTTGTTTTGCTCGCTGCTGCGGGCAGTCAGGCACAGGAGACGCAACAGCAGGACACACGGACAGGGAAGCTGCCGGGAGGACCCGCGCCGGAGCGCAGAGCATCGGACGCCCCGTTGAACTCACCGCCGTTTCCAAGCTCTGACTGGGGCTATGGCGGTTCCCCTGCGATCGGTGTACCGGATAGCAATGCCTATCCGTTGATGACGGCGCTGAAGAAGCAGAACTCGCGCACCAAAATCTATGGCTGGATTGCACCCAGCGTGAACGCAAGCACGTCCAGTACAAACAATTTTCCAGTCTCGTATGACATCTTTCCCAATCGTCTTGAGCTGAATCAGGCTGTGGTGTATGTCGAACGTCTTCCCGATACGGTGCAGAAGAAACACTTCGACTTCGGATATCACTTCACTGCGTTCTACGGCATTGACTATCGCTTCACCACAGCGAAGGACTACTTCAGCCAGCAATTGTTGCAGCGCAACAAGAAGTATGGCTTCGACCCCGTGCTTGAGTATGCCGATCTCTATTTTCCAGTGAAAGAGGGATTGAACATCCGTATCGGCCGCTTCCTCTCCGTGCCCGGTATTGAGGCACAGCTTGCACCTAATAACTACAACATGACGCACTCACTGCTCTATACCATCGATCCCTTTACCGATACGGGCATCATCGGTTCGTTGAAGCTGAATAAGCAGTGGATGGTGCAGTTGGGTGTATCCGCGGGACATGATGTGGCTCCGTGGTCCGACGATCGTAAGCCCTCGGCGATTGCCTGCTTGAATTATTCGACTAAAAGCAATCACGACAACTTCTATGCCTGCGCGAACGGCATCAACGACGGTAAGTACGCCTACAACAACCTGCAGCACTATGATGCGACCTGGTACCACCGCTTCAATGCGAAGTGGCACACGGCGACCGAGGCCTGGTACATGTACGAGCGCGAGGTGCCGAATGTTGCCGGCAACGTCAGCAATCCTTTGGCGACAGAGACCGGCGCTAACGGAGCGTTCTGTGCGGCAGGACAGTTGCGGTGCATAGCTCCGGAGTATGCGGTGGTGAATTACGTCAACCGCCAGATGAATCCGAAGCTCTATCTTGGCTTCCGTTCCGATCT
The DNA here is from genome assembly GCA_019510535.1 of Acidobacteriota bacterium. Lineage (GTDB taxonomy): Bacteria > Acidobacteriota > Terriglobia > Terriglobales > Acidobacteriaceae > Terriglobus. The sequence continues at coordinate 6,494 of JAEKKE010000311.1, read as the reverse complement.
GTTGAACGACAAGAAGGGACAGCGCACTGGAATCCCTGGCAAATATACCGAGAATACGTTTTACGCGACGCAGTACATCGGCAGCACGATTCTGATTCGGCCTGAGGTTCGTTTCGACCATTCGTGGGACCGGCGTGGATACGACGGAGGAGCTGCACGGAACCAGTTCTTCTTTGGTGTAGATCTGATCTACAAGTTCTGACGTCGGCGGTTGGAAACGAAAGAGGCGGCCACATGGGCCGCCTCTTTCGTTTCTGCGAATGATTTTGTTAGTGTCCTGCCGATGGGCTGGCGCCCTTCGGCGGCCGCGGAATCAGGAAGAGCAACGGCAGCATGAGAGCGCAGAAGATCGTCAGGTAACGGATGACATCGATGTACGCCAGCGTGGATGCCTGACGGTGCAGCATGTTGTAGATATAGGCCTGAGCGGTATGCAGTGCTCCCTGGGAGTCCGAGCCTCCGTTGCCACCGGCAAAGGAGTTGGCGAAGGAGTGCACGCGATCCATGAAGTTGCGGTCGCCGGGTGTCAGGTTGCGGATCATCATGTTCTCGTGCGCAGCGATGCGACGCGTAAGCATGGTCGCCATAAAGGCGGTACCACAGCTTCCGCCTACATTACGGGCGAGGTTCGTCAGGCCGGAGACGTCGTTATTCTCACTCTGCTTCACGCCGATATAGGCAATGGTGTTGATCGGGATGAACAGGAAGGCGAGACCTGAGGCCTGGAACATACGCATGACGACCAACGTTCCGTAGCTGACATCGAGATTCAACCTTGCCATGTTGATCAGAGATAGGGTCAGCGAGGTGAAGCCGAAGGCGATCAGTTTGCGTGGATCGACCTTGCTTGAAAGGAAGCCGACCACCGGCATCATCGCCATCATCATGAAGCCCGCGGGTGATAGTACCTTGCCGGCGAGCTCTGCTGTGTAGCCCAGCAGAGTCTGTACGAACTGCGGAATCAGGATGGTGGTTCCGTAGAGAGTGAAGCCCAGGACGAACATCAGGATGAAGCTGATGGAGAAGTTCGGCCGCTTGAAGAGCGTCAGGTTCACGATCGGCCGGTGACCGGTGCGAAGCTGCTTCAGTTCCCACCAGATCATGGCGATGAAGGCGGTGACCATGAGCACGATGAAAAAGGTGATGGCGCGTGAGGAGAACCAGTCGTCTTCCTGTCCCTTATCAAGCACGAACTCCAGCGAACCGAAGGTCATACCCAGCAGGGCGAATCCCAGGAAGTCGAGCTTGATGCCGCCTTTCTGCGCCTCGGCGACCTGCTTGTGAACATATGGCGGATCTTCCACGATACGGCTGGTGAGGAAGAGCGACAGCAGACAGATGGGCACGTTGAGGAAGAAGATCCATCGCCAGTCGTAGTTATCGCTGATCCATCCGCCCAGGGTTGGTCCGATGGCAGGAGCCACCACGACGGCGAGGCCATACATGGCGAAGGCCTGCCCTCGTTTCTCGGGTGGGAAGGTATCGGCCAGAATCGCCTGTTCGGAGGGCGCCAAGCCTCCTCCGCCAATGCCCTGCAGGATGCGGAAGAAGACCAGCAACGGCAGCGAAGGCGCCAGACCGCAGAGCGCTGAGGAGATGCCGAAGAGCGCCACGCAGATCATGTAGAACTTCTTACGACCGATGAAGGTCGTCATATAGGCGCCCGCCGGCAGAATGATGGCGTTCGCCACCAGATAGGCGGTCAGTACCCAGGTCGCTTCATCCTGGCTGGCTCCCAGGCCGCCGGCGATGTGCGGCAGCGCCACGTTGGCGATGGAGGTATCAAGCACCTCCATGAACGTTGCCAGCGTGACCGTCATGGCGATGACCCACGGGTTGATCTTGGGACGCCATGGCTGCGCTGGGGCGGCAGGCGCGGAGGTAGTTTCGTCCAGGGTCGCTGTAGCGCTCATAAGTTCCAAAAAATTAGGGTTTGGAGCGTTTTCCCTGTTGCTTGGTGTCCCAGAAGGGGCGTGCAGCGGCGTTTTCATTGCAGAAAACGCCCATGGATGCGGAAGCCCTACACTACACCTACAGGGAAAATGCTCTGTTGCTAGGGTTTTGGATGTGTCGGTTAGTGGTCCGATGCAGTTTATTCATCAGCTCCGGACTGGCCCATTAATCCACCGAGGTTTCCTCGGCGGGCTGAGCGCTGTACGATTGATATATAAGCCCTATGTCACTGAAAAGAATCGCAATCGATATGGACGAGGTGATGGCGGACACGCTCAGTGAGCACATTGCCCGTTACAACCGCGACCACGGTGAGGAGATTACAAAAGAAGACCTCACCGGCAAGTGGCTCTGGGACGTTGTCGCGGTCGACCGTCACCATGTGCTGCAGCAGTACCTGTCCAGTGAGGACTTCTTCGCCGACCTGCCCATCATGGAAGACGCGCAGCGGGTGATTCAGGCGCTGCAGGCACGGTATGAGGTCTTTATCGCCTCGGCCGCCATGGAAGTGCCTTCTTCGTTCGCGGCGAAGTTCCGCTGGCTGGAGCGCCACTTCCCCTTCCTTCCGCCCTCGCATATCGTCTTCTGCGGCGACAAGGGAATCATCGATGCGGACTACCTGATCGACGACAATCCCCGGCAGTTCCGGCGATTCAAAGGCGAAGGCATCCTGTTCACCTCGCCGCACAACAAGCTGATCAAGGGCTACCGGCGGGTGAATAACTGGCTCGACGTGGAAGAGCTCTTCCTGGGGTCTGCCATAGGTTCCGCCGGCCTGCAGGAAAAGCTGATTCCGTAAGAAGCGATCCCTTCCCACCGGCACTTTTGTTTGTCATTTCGGAGCTTCGCTGCGAAATGACAAACAAAAATCAGCTTCAAGCGCTTTGCTGCGGACGATTCACCACAGCCAGGCGCCGGGAACCATTTGGTGCGTTCGCGGGCGGCCGCTGTGCCGGGTCAACCTGCTGTGCCCCCTGCATACTGATAATCAGGGCGCGGGCATGCGTCTCTCCAACGCACTGGTAGCTGTGAGTGGTGCCGGAATCGAAGTAGATCGCATCGTCGGCTTCAAGCAGATGGGTTTGCCCACCATGGGTGACTTGCAACTGGCCATGCAGTAGATATAGGAACTCATGCCCCGGGTGTTGATGAGCGCGCGTCTCGCGGCCGGGCTGCGGTGGCAGAAACTCAGCAAGATAAGGGTCGAGCTGGCGATCGGGAACCAGATATCCCAGGTTTTCAAAGTAGTAGGCGGGGTTTTCGGTTCCGGACTGCGGCATCTTCACGCGCTCATTGGCGCGGTGAATGCGGAAGAGCGGCCGTGGCTCCGGCTCGAAAAAGTAGGAGAGGTCCTTGGAGAAGACCAGGGCAATGCGTGCCAGGTTGCGCAGGGTCGGCACCACACGTCCAGTCTCGATCTGCGAGAGGAAACTCGCCGAGAGACCAGTGTGGCGCCCGAGCTCCACCAGGCCCATGGATTTCTTCAGGCGCAATGCCTTGACCCGTTCGCCAAGGCGTTTTTCCTGGATGCTTGATTCGGCAGCACCTGAAATTGGGTCAGAGGAGACGGGATCTTCCGGAAGGGATGCGGTCAGGGACATGCGTTTTTCTCTCCTGCAGGGGGATACATTATGTCGCGAACATCGGATTTTGGCCGGTCAGCAAATTTCTTACGGCGGAAACAACAAGAACGGAATGCTAGTCTCTAGGTGGTGGTGCTGGTTTCGAGACGGATGCGACTAAGGCAAAGAAAAGCTTATTTATGTGCATCTTGCTCCCTTTTCGCGGCAATGGGCTGTGCGAATCCCGGGCCGCCAAAACCACCATCACTTCATCTTGCGCGCGTTCCTAACGATCTTTCGGCAGTTCGACAGGGAACCCGAGTGACTCTCCATCTCACGCCCCCGAAGACGACAACCGATAATGAGCCTCTGGACCGCGACTCCAACGTGGAAATCTGCCGCGGCGAGGGCACATCGGAGTGTGCGCCTGTGATCAAAGTGCCAATAAGTAAGATCAACAACTTACAAGACACGTTGCCTCAGAATCTTGCTTCTGGTGCATCTGTGGAGGTGCACTACCAGGTACGCATCACAAATGCAGGTGGACGCGCGGCGGGGTGGTCGAAGCCAGTAACGGTTGCCGGGGGTGACGCTCCGGACCAGATCCAGGGTTTGCAGGCCTCACTTGGAGGCACGGGATTATTGCTGCGCTGGACACCATCTGCCATGGCGTTTGACGAGGTCCGGATCGAGCGCATCGAGCCGGATAAGGTGCAACCGAAGAAGAAGACATCGATTGAACGCAAGCAGGCGCAACAGCAACAACAGACCGTGCTGGCCGTGCCTGCAACCGGGGGAGACCCTGGCGGTGCTGTCGACGCCACGGCAGAGGCAGGCCAACGTTACGTGTATCGTCTTGAGCGGCGCCGTCGTCTGCGGCTGGGTAAAGACGAGATCTGGGTGGGCGGTGAGGTTACAGAGCTGGATACGGGCATCCTGCGGGACACGACGCCACCTGCGGTTCCGCAGTCCCTGGAGGCCCTGTCGTCTGAGTCAGGCATCTCTCTATCGTGGCAGCCGGGAACTGAGACCGACCTGGCGGGATACGTGGTCTATCGTGTCGATGACTCCGGAGAGCTTCGCCTGACTGCCATGCCTGTCACAGCGCCGCAGTTTACAGACACGACGGCGATAAAAGGCAAACAGTATCGCTATCGGGTTGCGGCTGTGGACCGCGCCGGCAATGAGAGCGGAAAGAGCGAACCAGTCACTGAGGAGATGCGATGAAATACTGCCGATTTCTCGCCGATGGACAGCCCACCTATGGACGCATCGAAGGAAACAGCGTCGTCGCCCGTGCTTCCAGCTTTGAAGGCCTGGCAAATGGCGTGCCGATGAGTCTTGCTCTGGACGGAGTCGAGCTGCTGGCGCCGGTCGAGCCCTCGAAGATTCTCTGTGTGGGACGCAACTATCGCGACCACGCCGCCGAGATGGGCAACGACGTTCCAAAGGAACCGCTGCTCTTTCTCAAGCCTCCGTCGGCCCTGCTGGCGCCGGGCGGCACGATCTGGAAGCCGGCCATCACGCAGCGCCTGGACTTCGAGGGAGAGCTTGGCATTGTGATCGGGAAACGAGCCAGCGGCATCGGGCCGGACGAGGATGTGCGCGGCTACATCCGCGGCTACACCATTGTGAACGATGTCACCATGCGCGATATCCAGAAGGCCGATGGACAGTGGACACGCGGGAAGGGCTTCGATACCTCCTGCCCGGTAGGACCCCTGGTGACCGATGAGGTGGACCCGCTTCAGGGTTCCATCACCGTCGAGACGCTGCTGAACGGAGAAGTTCGCCAGCACGGCGAGACCGGTGACTTCATCTTCCCGATTCCCGAGCTGCTGCGTTACATCACCGCGGTGATGACGCTAGAGCCGGGAGATCTGATTCCTACTGGAACGCCGGCCGGCGTTGGTCCGATGCAGAGCGGTGACGCGGTAGAGGTGAGGATTCAAGGGATTGGCTCGTTGAAGAACGTTATTGGATAGAGCATTTTTCTAGCGGTGAACATTTTGTTTGTCATTTCGTAGCGACAGCGGAGAAATCTGCTTTTACGTCTTGGGGAAGCGAAAAGCAGATCCCTGCGAGATGACAAACAAAAAACAGCCACAGGACTCGGACTTAAACATCAAACCCACACCCGGCCGGATGTGGGTTTGATGTCTTATCTCGCCGCTGACTGACGCGGCTTCTTCTTCTTGCGGCGGACACCCTTCTCAATTACGGCGCGCATCCAGTAGTTGCCGTTGCCGTCGACCTCGATGCCGTGGACTTCACGTTCGAAGCCGGGGAAGCGCTTGCCGAACTCTTCCATTGCCAGGATGAGCTTGATGACCGGGCTGTTGGGGCCGCCCAGCCGCTCGCCGGGCATCGACATCGGGATGCCTGGAGGATAGGGAACCAGCATCACGGCCGCGATGCGGCCCGCCATCTTGGCGAAGGGTAGGCGCTCGGTCTCGTGGCGGACGAGCTTCTGATAGGTCTGCGACGGTGTCAGCACGGGATCGAAGTCTTCGTCGCAGGCGGCGTTGACCAGGCCGGCGAGGTTCAGCTCGATCATTGCCTCGTGCATCTCGTCGGAGAGCTCCTTCAAGGTCGAGTTGCGGTAACGTTGCGGGAAGCGGGCTACCAGCTCGGGCAGCGCCTCTTCCAGCGAAGCTTCGCTGTCGTAGAGGCGCTTGAACTCGAAGAGGTTCTCGAGCAGCGATCCCCACTTACCCTTCGATGTGCCCACGCTGAAGAGCACCAGCACGGTGTAGTCGCCGGTACGGGCGATCTCCACACGCCGCGAGTCGAGGAACTCGGTCAGGATGGCGCCGGGGATGCCCCAGTCGGCTATGGTGCCCTGCGCGTCGACACCCGGGGTCAGGATGGTGACCTTGGTGGGGTCGAGCATGCAGTACTCGTCAGTGATATCGGCGTCCTGGTAGCCGTGCCAGTCGTGGCCGGGCTTCAGGGTCCAGCAGGAGGGATTTGTGGCCA
>JAEKKE010000554.1 GCA_019510535.1 Acidobacteriota bacterium | reverse complement strand
ACCACCCAAACGAACTTGTTCGTTGTGGACCCCGGGTGTCTAAGGCGGCTCAAGCTATAGCTTGAGCCCCTTTTTGTTTGCCATCCCGGAGGGATTTGCTTCTTGTCGGAGCCGCTGAGGCGGTGTATCAGAAAGGCAGATTTCTTGGCTCAGGTCACCTGACGAACAAGGTTTGTGAGAAATCGTTGCGCTACGCGGAACGTCCGGTTGGGAGCACATAAAGCCCACGATCTCTTCGAGTTTTAGGCCTTTATGAGAAAACGTATTCTCCGGAAGCCAAAGATAAAACCCCATTGATATAATTCGGCCTGCGAAAATAATCGTCTATCGTTGATGATGGAATCGCAGACCGAATCGCCACTATGACCCATCTCGCGCTCGCGCTCTTGAGTGCCAGGCAGCTTGCTACCTTGTCCTGGCCCGACATTTTGATTTTGCTGATGTACTTCGTGCTGGTGATCTTCATCGGCTTTTACGTGAAGGATTCAGCCAATACCAGCGAAGAGTTCTTCCTGGCAGGCCGGGAGATGACGGCCTGGATTGCTGGACTCAGTTTCGTTTCGGCGAACCTGGGTTCGCTGGAACTGATGGGATGGGCAGGAACGGCCTACCAGTATGGCCTTCTGGCGACGCACTGGTACTGGATCGGCGCGATTCCGGCAATGCTGTTCCTGGGCATCGTGATGATGCCGTTCTATTACATCTCCAAGACGCACTCGGTTCCTGGCTATCTTCAGCTTCGCTTCGGCGAAGGTGCGCGTGCGGTCAGCGCGGTGACCTTCGGCGTCATGACGGTGCTGATGAGCGGCGTGAACATGTACTCCATGGCGCTGGTGATGAAGGTCGTACTCGGCTGGGATATCAACTTCTCTATCTGGGTTGGCGCCTTTACGGTCGGCCTGTATGTCATGCTCGGCGGTCTGCGTTCGGCCATCATCAACGAGGTGCTGCAGTTCGTGCTCATCTGGGCGGGCGCGGCGCTGGTGCCGATTCTCGGCCTGATCGAGGCCGGCGGCTGGACCAACCTGAAGCATCAGATCGCTGCGCAGATCGGCAACGAAAGCTACATGCATCTGTGGGCCAACACCGGCAGCTTCCAGGGCAATGCGATGGGTATCCACTGGACCGGACTGGTCTTCGGTCTCGGATTCGTCATCAGCTTCGGCTACTGGACGACGGACTTCCTGGTGGTGCAGCGTGTGCTCTCCGCCAATAACCTCCGTGCGGCCAAGATGGCTCCAATCATCGGCGCCATCTTCAAGATGGCTGTGCCGCTGATCGTGATTCTGCCGGGCGTGCTCGCGATTGCCGTGCTGCGCAATCCTGATGGAACGCTGATGCACCTGGTTTCGGAGAGCGAAGCTATCCGCACCGGCCAGCACAGCTTCAACGAAGCTCTTCCCCTGATGCTGGTGCGCTACTGCGGTCCCGGACTTCTGGGCCTTGGCATTACCGCGCTGGTTGCCGGCTTTATGAGCGGCATGGCCGGTAACGTCAGCGCGTTCTCCACGGTGTGGACCTATGACCTGTACGGCGCTTTCATGAAGAAGGACGCTCCCGACAAGCACTACGTCATGGTGGGCCGTGCGTCCACGGTGGTGGGTATGCTGCTGTCGGTGGCGACGGCGTACCTGGTGATGAATGCGGCTTCGATCATGGACTACGTGCAGGCGTTGTTCAGCTTCTTCATTGCGCCGTTGTTCGGAACCGTCATCTTGGGCATGCTCTGGAAGCGCAGCACCAATGCCGGCGGCTTCTGGGGTCTGCTGATCGGAACGCTCTCCTCGATCGTCATGTGGATCTGGGTCTATAAAGATCCCGGCGCACTGCGGTATATCGCGCTTTCGCCGGATGCGAAGCCGATGGCGGAGAACCTCTATCGCGCGTTGTGGAGCTGGATCATCTGCGTTGTGGTGACCGTGGTGGTCAGCTATATGGGTAAGGCGAAGTCCGATGAGGAGCTCAACGGGTTGGTCTATGGAGCCA
>JAEKKE010000310.1 GCA_019510535.1 Acidobacteriota bacterium | reverse complement strand
CGTCTTTTGAAAGCTGAACAGAAAGCTGAGTCCATCCGTTGCCAGCTTGAGGCCCTCCATAATCAGGTTCTTGTCCATCACATCCCGGATGGCCACGTCCAACTTGTCATAGAGCTTCCTGCACTCGGTGCTCTGCACGCTGAAGCTGTGGTTCAGCTCCATGATCGACTGCTCCAGCACTAGCATGTTCTCGCGCACCATGCTGAGCTCGGTCTTCAGCGGCCGAATCTCCATCTGTGCCGCGTGACGCATGCCGCCGCTGACGGCCTCGAGCGACTTCCCGATATCCGTCCGAATCTCTAGGTCGCGCAGCTGTCCTTCGTAAGATTCAAGCGCGTCCAGCAACTGATCCATCTGCGCACGATAAAACTCCGCGGAGAGGGTCGGCACAAAGAATGCGTTTCCGGTCACCTCCAGCGGAATCAGCAGCGACGAAACCTGGTCAGCCAACTCCTCAAACAGAAGCTCATCCTCATTTGCAGCCGCGCCCGCGGAGCGCAGGCAGACTTCTACCCAACGCAGCATGTCTACCGCCTGCTGCGTCTTCTTTTCCTCATCGACCCGTGCCAGGTACCCGGCGGCAGCAAAAGCTGCCTTGAAGGCGCTGAGCGCCAGCGGCCTCTTCACAAGGTCGGCCAGCTCCCGGGCGGTGCTCTTCCGCTCTGAATCCAGGCGACCATCCTCGCCCAAGCGGCAGAACTCGATTCCGAGCGGCAAGCCGCTCTTCGGCGCCCATCTTCCGTCCAGCAGCGTTGTGTCCTTCTTCGCCGCCAGACGCAGCGTGCCGTCAATGCTTCCGGCCAAGATCTGGACCGACTGCTTCAGTTTGTTTCCTGGCTTCTCTACCAGAGCCGGCTTGCCATCCTCACCCGTCGTCTCTTCCAGCACGAAATCATGCAACTGTGTGAGCACGCGCAGGGTAATGGGACTGCTGCCAAGTGGCTTTGCATCGATCAAGCGCGCCATCAGCACAACATTGTGCGCCGCTATCTCGGCCTCTGTATCCAGCACCAGGGTGTCGGCATAGATCACCAGCGAGCTTATCCCGTTGGGCGGTGTCGCGCGAGCCTGTGCGGCTATCTCAGCCAGCACCTCAGAGAGCTTCACCCGCAGTCCCGCAAAGACCAGCCGGCGTACGGCCTGCTTCTCTACTATCTTCTTCTCAGGTGCCTTCTCCTCAACCTTCACTGTCCTGGTGGTCGCGCTCAGGACGCGATACTTCACTGCCGCGGCCTCAAGCTCCTCCCACAACACGTGCTCCGGGTCAGTCTGCTTCTCCTCTACCACCGCGAGAGTGCTCATCACGCCACCTGCGTTCCAAAGGCGCCCGGCGAGGTTCTCACCAGGGAGTTCTCGGTGAACTGCCTCGTCGTCTCCTCAATCTCTTTCCATTCCATCTGCGCTCTAATGATGCTCGCCCTCTGCTCTTCAAAGTCGAGGTTCACAAGTTCATCGAGCGCATTCTCCGTTGCCATCGCCTCCAACTGCAGCTTCGTGTCTATCCAGACACTGGCGATCTCCTCCAGCTTCTCCACAAACTTCGACATCGACTCCGACACCTTAGGGATCTCCCGGTCGAATCCATCAAGATCCGTTTCCAACCGCACTTTTTTCTTCTTTTCCGCTTCTTCGCCGGCAATCTGCTTCATCAAGCCGTTGTAGCGATTCTTCTGCTGTTGCGCGAGACCTCCCAGCGTTCCACCGACGGCCGCGACAACCGGAAGCATCAGCCCGGCGGTGAGAATCAACAGTCCAGCCGAGGTTGACGACGCCGCAATCGTCATATCCCGCCACTTCTTGTTGGCGGCAGCGGCCGCATCCTGCAAGGTCTTGATCTCATCCACATAGCGACTAATGGCCTTCTGCACCTTCTTCCGTAGCGTCTCCCCGGTCCCCGCATTGACTTCCGTCGTATAGGCCTTCAGCTTCGCGTTCGCGTCGGCCATCTTGAGGTCAAAATCCGTCAGGCGCTGCACCAGTTCGCCGATGTCCTTCGCGATCGCAGACGCCTGGTCGACCATGCCGTTCTTGCCCGTCAGGATCGCCGCCAGGTTTTTCTTGCGCTGCGCCGGTGTAGTCCTTTTCGGATCCAGCTGCTCATCGAGCATCTCAATCGAATAGCGGAACATCTTTGCCGTGCGCTTAATCCGGTACCCAATCCACAGGATGTTGACATAGAGCGGCCCCTCCTTGCCCTTCGAGATGTAATTCGGGTCGTCCGCCTGCGCTTTGATTACGCTCTCAGGTGTGCCGAACTCCACCGACAGATCCTGCACATGCTTCATTGCCTCCACCAGGCTGACCAGTTGCGCCTTTTCGTCAAAGACGCCGTACTTTTCCTCAAAGTCACCCGTCGTGACCGGTAGCGTCAGGGTGCTCTGAATATAGGTCTGCATCTGAAGCCAATGTTCACTGAAGAGCGCGAAATTCGACTTCTTTGGGGCTTCGGCCTTTCCGATCGTACCGTTGGCAATGGAGAACACATGTTCGGTTTCCAGTGCGATTGTCATACTGCCGGCAGGCATAAGGTTCAGTTTCGACAGCAAAGCAGGCATTGTTCTCTCCTTGGTGGAACTCTGGTTTCGAACAGCAAGGAAGAATGCCCTCCGCATGTACACGCGCAGCATGTCGCAGAGTGTCTGGGGAGGACACTGGTACAAGAGCTCGCTAGCAGCTCCTGGTGTGTTCTGTTTTTATGTCTTCCGGAAATACTTCCGGTAAGAAGGAACAACAATATTGGGTACCCTGAGATCTGTCAACGTACGATAGGCTTCCTTTTCCTGCTTACAACGTAACGCCGGTTCTAAGCGCTGAAGGCCGGGGTCCCCGATGAACTTGTTCATTGGGGTGGAGAGGCGCGCCCTATACCAGCCTGGGCAACTCCTCAGGTATCCCGACACGTTGAAAGTCCAAGGGCTGAAGGCCCGCTCTATACGTTTCAGTAAAGGCCGGACGATCCAGCGCGATTCCCTCAACCGGATTAATATGCTCACGGTACCGAAAGGAGAACCACATTGACACAGGAGAACTCGGCTATCGTTCGTCGTTTTGCAGAAGAAGTAATCACCCAGGGTCAGATCGATCGAACCATGGAGTTCGTATGGGAGGACGTCGTTGAGCAGGTTCCCCTCCCCGGTCAAGGTCCAGGTCTTGAGGGTGTGAAGGACATTATTCAAGCCTTCCGCACGGGCTTCCCCGATCTCGTCTTCTCCGTTTTAGAGCAGATTGCAGAGGGAGAGAAGGTGGTGAGCCGTTTCGAATGGACCGGGACGCATCAAGGCGAATTCTTTGGAGTACCGGCGACGGGGAAACAGGTCCGGGTATGGGGCGTTGTCATCGATCGCTTAGAAAAGGGCCGAATCAAGGACACCCGCATCATCATGGACACGATGGGATTGATGACGCAACTGGGCGTGATTCCGGCCCCCGGCGCATAAGCGCCTCCGATAATTACCAGCCAATCGCGACGAGATGACTCGCCGCGATTGGCCGGTTCGGATCAACGCCATCAATAGTGTCACTTAGCGGTAGCAGGAAGCGTGGCGATGAAGTTATTCATCTCTCTGAGCACATCGGCCTCGTTGGTGCGGAAGAGATAATGGTTGGCGTTGGGAATCACGACGACGTGCGCTTCGGGCACCTCGCGCTTGACGGCCGCGATCTGGCGTTCGGTGGTGATCTTGTCTCTGGCCTCCATCGCTGCACGAGCCTTGGGATTGTCTTTCATCATCTGGCCCAGATCGTGAGGCGAGGCATAGATGAAGAGTGCCGGGGCATTGATCTTGGTAAAACGCTGCTGGCCTGTCATGATCGCCGTACCGACGGGTGGCGCGGGCGACCGGGGTCCAGGCGGTGGAGGCATGTCTTCCATGGCGGCGCGTTGCTCGATTACTTCCCTTTCGACCAGCTTGAGGCTAGCGATCAGACCATCGAGCGTCTTCTTCATATCATCGGGAGGAGTACCACCAGGAAGCGCGTGATTAAGCTGTTCGCGAAGGTCGAGAGCATCAATAAGGAAGCTGCCTTGCTCGGTGTCATAGATGGCGTAGGGGTAGCCGGCATCGATGTAGATAAGCCCTGCAATTTTATCCGGGTGCTCGTTGCCGATGTAGCTTAGCTCTTCGCCGGCGATGGAGTGCCCGGCGACGATGGGACGCACGAGATGCAGGTTGTCAATGACGGCGAGGACATCTTCGCCGAGATGTGCGACGGTGTAGTTGGCAGTAACAAACTCTGGCTTGCTGGAGTCGCCGAAGCCACGACGCGTGACGCCGTAGACGTGGTAAGTGCCGGATAGTTTAGGAGCGAACTTATCGAAGACGTGCGCGTCATCACCAAGACCGGTGAGAAGCACGAGAGGACGTCCAGTACCGCCGTAGTCGAGGACCTCGAGTTTGACCTCCTTATCGACGGCAATCATCTGCGCGGTATGCGGTGAGGCAGGTATCGCCCATGCGTTCTCACCGACAGCGCGCTCGAAGACGAGTGGCTTGGGTACTCCCTGAGTCATGGTGCCGGTGATGGTCTTACCGTCTGGCGATAACGTGCCTTCATAGGAGGCGTGGTACGCATCGACCGAGAACGCCAGCTTCGTGTCGGCATACGCAATCTTCGTAAGAGGCTTGGGATGCGGCGTCTGATCGATGCTGTAGATCTGGCCCTTGATCCCGCCGTCCGCCTTATCGATCTGTACGATAACGCGAAGCTTCTGGCCGACGTCAACAGTACCCTGCCATGTACCGGCGATCTCCTGCGCGTGAAGACCTGCTGCGAAGAGAAGAACGAAGAATAGCTTCCAAGACAGCAACGTACGATAACGCATCGATCGACTCCTGAAACTGAAAGTGGGAACTGCTCTTTAGTGGCTGTACGGACGCAAGGAAGTTTATATTCTTCGGGTCAAGCCCGCACCAGCTCTCTCCCGGTTGTTTGAATTGGCAAATTTGCGAATCACGTACCCCTATGTAGCATTCTGTATATCAACCAATGAAAGATAATGCAAGAGGAATTGAGTGTTGGCCTAAAGCCTTTCTCTAGCTCGCGGCGAAAGCGCTACGCTGGAGCGATGGCGACAAAATTCATTGAGCAGTATGTCCAACCATCCAGGCGCCAGGAACTATCGGAGAGGCTTCCGCTATGAGTGAATTGCCAAAGGTCGGCATCATCGGTGTGGGTACCATCGCGGAGGCCCTGACGCACGGCCTGTGTGGGTTCGGGGAACGGCGGGCGGAGATTCTGCTGTCTCCTCGCAACGAGACCATTTCGTCGCGGCTTGCATTGCGGTATCCCGACGTCCGAGTCGCTACCGATAACCAGGCCGTCGTGGATGGTAGCGAGATCGTCATCCTCGCGGTCCGGCCGCAAGCGACAGAGCAGATTCTCAGCACGTTGCGTTTCCGGTCGGATCAGAAGATTGTCAGCCTGATCGCGACGTTCAGTGTCGAGCGGTTGTCCGCGCTGGTGGCGCCGGCGAATCAGATCTCCCGCTTAATCCCGCTGCCGCCGGTTGCAGAGCGGCAGGGGCCGCTGACGCTCTACACGCAGTCGGAGGAGATCGCACGGCTGCTCGATGGGCTGGGTCGTCTGATCCGTGTTGAAGAGGAAGCACACCTCGACCTGGTCAGCGCGGTCACCTCGCTGATGGGCACCTACTTCGGCATGATGGGAGCGGTGGACGGCTGGCTGATCGAAGGTGGTTTCAAGCCTGAGGCATCGCGCGCCCTGGTGGGTGAGTTGTTCTTCCTCCTCGCCCAGACCGCGGAGAAGCGTTCCGAAGAACCGTTCAGCAGGCTCAGCCGGGAGTACTCGACGGCAGGCGGACTCAACGAGCAAGCCTGGCGCGAGTTGCAGGCTGCAGGCTGGGCCGCTCAGATCCAGGCTGCGCTGGACCTGGTCCTGGACCGCATCTACGGCCGCGCGACCTTTGACACTCAGCTTCCCCAAAACCGCGTTACGGCTGACTGATTGGCAAAAGCAACGGCAGGTGTATCGACAAGTTCGGAAACCCAATGCTCTGGGTGCCCCATCGATTGCATCCCAATCGGTCGCGCGGAGCGCGAAACAGTGGGAGATCGGGTCCCCGGCCATTTTTGCTGACTGGGGTGTTCAGCAGGCTTTCGGGCAGGCACTATAAGCGCTGAAGGCGCGTTCTATACCAGCCTGGGGCAACGCCCCAGGGTTCAGTATCCGAAAAAGGTTAAAGGGCTGAAGGCCCGCTCTATAGCTCTGCAGTGAAGGCAGTTTCGAACGGATGGGAGCCGTGCACTTTAGTCCACGATTTACCCTCCAAAGAAGCTGGGCTTTCCTTTCCTAGATGGACTCTTTCAGCTATTTGGCATGAGGATTATAGATCGGGCCTTCAGCCCTCAGACTCCTAACTATCTGAACCCTGGGGCGTTGCCCCAGGCTGGTATAGAACGCGCCTTCAGCGCTTAGAGCATGGCACCTTTTGTTTGTCATTTCGTAGCGCAGCGGGTCGTTGGAGGCCCCGAGGCTGGGGGATAAGCAAAATTCCGGCTTGACAATATATCCGTAACGGACATATTGTCGATCGCATGGCGAAGGTCCTGAACCGGCATTACCGGGCGTGGTATGCGATGCTGCTGCGGCTCTATCCGCGGCGTTTCCGTGAGCGATTCAGCGACGAGATGCCCCAGACCTTCCACGACATGTGCCAGGAGCGCCGCAACGCCAATCGCGGGCTGTTCGGGTTCGTACTGTGGATCTTTTTTGAGACGTCGGTGGGAGTCATTCGGGAGAACGCAACTCATATGACACAACTGAGCAAGACAACGCTGCGTGTGGCGCTGGTAGCGCTGGGCCTTTTGATGGTGCCGTTGGTCGCATCGCGGGTGGTACCGGGATGGAACTGGCCCCCGCGTGCCTTTGTACTCGTGTATGTCCTGTTCTTCGCAACAGGGATGGCCTATGCGCTGATCGCAAGAAAGATGGGCTCGTGGGCGTACAAGGCGGGCGTCGGTTTGGCGCTGGCGGCTGGGTTCGTCCTGGGATGGTCCAACATGGTCCATGTCGCGGACTCGGAAAACCCGGCGAACCTCGCATACTTCAGTGTGCTCGTGGTGGGGATTGTCGGAGCCTCGCTGGCGCGCCTGCAGCCGCGAGGGTTGGCTCGCACATTGTTCGTGATGGCGGTGACGCTTGCACTGATTGCAGCCTTACTGCCTTCCGGCGCGCCACCCTACATGGCGCGGAACATGGTGATCGGGCATGTCATCCTGGTGGTGTTGTTCACCGCCTCAGGTCTACTGTTTCGGCGCGCGAGCCTGGCGGGATTGAAGTAGGAGCGGCGTTGATGCTGCTCGATGAAAAGGCTGAGTGAAGTTTGCCGCTACAACATTGTGAATATAGGCGTCTGGTCTATAAGCGCTGAAGGCGCGCTCTATACCAGCCTGCGGCAACGCCCCAGGTTTTCGGCCCACCAAGTGTTAAAGGGCTGTAAAGGCCCGCTCTATAACCCGTATGCGAAGTGGCTGAAGAATTCCATCCGAAAGACGAAAGGCCGGGCCCATGTCCCCAAGGGACATGGGGCACCCGGTGC
>JAEKKE010000553.1 GCA_019510535.1 Acidobacteriota bacterium | reverse complement strand
CAGCAGGGGGTCGACGCATGATCGACTTTGAGCTGACACGCGTCGGCACTCCCGATGCCGCTATTCAGATGGCCGCCGCAACACCGACTGCACAGCAGGGAGCGACGGTACGATTCATCGCCGGTGGAACCAACCTGATCGACTACATGAAGCTCGATGTGGAGACGCCACAGCATTTGGTCGACATCAACCGCATTCCCGATCTGGCGAAGGTCGAGAAACAGTCAGATGGATCGTTGAAGATCGGCGCGCTGGTGCGGAACTCGGATCTGGCCGAGGCTCCTGAGGTCGTGGCTGAGTACCCGGTGCTCTCGCAGGCGCTGCTCTCAGGCGCTTCAGCGCAGCTCCGCAACAAAGCCACAA
Source organism: Acidobacteriota bacterium (assembly GCA_019510535.1). GTDB lineage: Bacteria > Acidobacteriota > Terriglobia > Terriglobales > Acidobacteriaceae > Terriglobus. The sequence continues at coordinate 1,627 of JAEKKE010000553.1, read as the reverse complement.
CCTCGGGAAATCTGTTGCAGCGCACGCGATGCCCTTACTTCCGCGATCTGGCGTATGCGGAGTGCAACAAGCGCACTCCGGGTTCGGGTTGCGCAGCTATCGGTGGATATCACCGCAACCACGCCATTCTGGGTGTGAGCGATCAGTGCATCGCCACACACGCTTCGGATATGGATGTGGCCCTCATGGTGCTGGATGCTGTGATTCATGTGCAGGGCGTCAAAGGGAACCGGACCATTCCGATCGGTGAGTTTTATAAGCTTCCCGGCACAACGCCGCATATCGAGAATGCCCTTGAGCCCGGCGATCTCATTACACATGTCACACTTCCTGCTCTTCCGGAGAAGACAAAGCAGATTTACCTCAAGCTGCGCGACCGGGCTTCGTATGAGTTTGCTCTGGCTTCTGCCGCCATCGTGATGCAGGTGCACGGCGGCAAGATGCGCCATGTTCGCGTTGCGATGGGTGGAGTAGGGACACGGCCGTGGCGCATGCCGGAGGCCGAGCGTGCGCTTGAAGGTCAGGCGCCTGAGGAACGTGTCTTTCGCGTAGCGGCGGATGCGGCTCTAAGAGGGGCAAGGCCGCACACGGACAACGCATTCAAAGTTGAGCTGGCAAAACTTTGCATGATTCGCGCCTTGACGACGGTCACTAACGCATAAGGAGGAAGCTCGATGTTGAAAGAAAACGCAACCACCATCGGCACTCCGGTGCCCCGTATCGATGGTCCCTACAAGACTACCGGGACGGCGAAGTACGCGTCGGATCACAACCTCCCCGGCCTGCTGCATGCGGTGCCAGTCTGCGCGACCATTGCGAAAGGAAAGATCACGGGTATCGATACCGCCGCGGCTGAGACGATGCGCGGTGTGGTGAAGATCTATCACTACGGCAACGCTCCACATCTCTATCGCCCCATACCGCGCGATGCGCGTGTGGATGAGGCTCGTCCGGCCTTTGAGGATGAGAACGTCTATTACTCCGGTCAGTACGTGGCTGTAGTTGTAGCCGAGACGATGGAGCAGGCACGTGCGGCTGCGCGTGCGGTGAAGGTGAGCTATGCAGTGGAAAAGCCGGACAACCGCCTGGACCTTGCCGACGGGCTTCAGGAAGATGCATTGCATGAGGCCAGTAAACGCGGCGATGTCGATACGGCCTTCGCCTTAGGCGCCGTCAAGATCGACGCCACCTACATCACTCCGGTCGAGACGCACAATCCAATGGAGCTGCATGCCTCAGTGGCGACGTACGACAACGGAAAGTTCGTCCTGTACGAAACGACGCAGTCGATCGTGAATCATCGAGCAGCGATGGCGCAGATGCTCGGCGTTCCGGTTGAGAATGTGCAGATCATCATGAAGTTTCTGGGATCGGGCTTCGGCGGCAAGCTATGGGTCTGGCAGCACTCGCTGCTTGCCGCTTCGGCGGCGCGCGATCTGCTGCGTCCGGTGAAGCTGGTCACCGATCGTCACTCGCAGTTCACAAATGTGGGACATCGCCCGCGGACACAGCAGCGCCTGCGGCTGGCCGCGACGGCTGAGGGAAAGCTGACCTGCATTCAGCATGACTACTCGTCGGAGACATCCATCCTCGATAACGTCGGAGAAAACTGCGGTGAGTCGACACC
>JAEKKE010000552.1 GCA_019510535.1 Acidobacteriota bacterium | reverse complement strand
AGCGCACCGCCGATCCGCGCAAACTGCTGGCGAAGGCAATGCGTGGACGCATCGCAGCGTTGCTCCCGCTCAAAAACGAGCGCATGGCTGCCTCAGCTTTCGCTTTCTTCCGGGGCGCCGCTCCAATCATGGCCTTCGACCTATCTCTCGCGCCGCACACCCCTATCGTGTGCCAGCTCTGCGGCGACGCTCATGTGCAGAACCTCGGCGCCTATGAAGGTGACGATGGACGCCTTATCTTCGACATCAACGACTTCGACGAGACCATCCGCGGGCCCTTTGAATGGGACATCAAGCGCATGACCACCAGCATTCTGCTCGCAGGGGACGATGCCGGAGTCCACAAGACCGGATGCCATGGCGCAGCCGATATCTTTCTGGCCAGCTATTGCAGGCTGATGGAACACCTTGCTCGTCTGCCGGTGCTGGAGGCTGCACGCTTCCAGGTGCATCGGCTGCATGCGGTATCGTCCATCTCGGAGATTCTGCGCAAGGCCGAGATCTCGGAGATTCTGCGCAAGGCCGAGCGCTCCACACCCCTGCACACGCGCGAGCACCTGACCGAAAAAACGGCACGCGGCCGCGTCTTTCGCAACCTGCCGCCGGTATTGCATCGCATCAAAGGAGAGCGGAAACGTGTCGTGCTCGCTTCGCTTCGCCGTTATCGCGAGTCGCTGCAGCCGGAGCGACAGCACTTCCTTGCCCGCTACAAACCGGTCGATGTTGCCTTCAAGGTCGTGGGCACCGGCTCCGTTGGTATGCGCGATTATGTGATTTACATGGAGGGCAACGGCGCCGACGACCCTCTTTTCCTACAGATCAAAGAAGAGACTACCTCCGTCTACGCCCCTTACCTTGCAGCCAAGACTGTCACCACTCCCAACCAGGGTCAGCGCGTGGTGAACGGACACCGCGCCATGCAACTGCAGAGTGACCCGATGCTGGGGTATACGCGCTTCGAAGGCCGCGATTATCTTGTCCGCCAGCTCAACGATCACAAGGCGACGCTCGACGTCACGCATCTGGATGAAGCCGGCCTGCAGCAGTACGCCGAGGTCTGCGGAGAGCTGCTTGCTCGCGGACACGCGCGTTCAGGCGACCCGGGATTGATTCAGGGATACATCGGCAAAGGCAAGCGCTTCCGCGAAGCCATGCTGGAGTTCGCGCATGCATACGCCGCGCAGAGCAGAGATGACTGGCAGAGATTCAAGGCAAGTTTGGCGTAGCTTGCCGCATCGCATTACCATGTGGTGCGCCATCGCGGAGAAGCGGAGGGTATATGGGAATCTTTGACGATCTGCTGGAAGCAGCAAAACGCGGAGATGAGGACGAGGTTAGAAAGATCGTCAACCAGCACCCGGAGCTCCTGCACCAGCGAGACGAACACGGAGCCACAGTCCTGCATCATGCCGCGTTTGCCGGTCACCGCGCGATCGCGGAGTTTCTAGTTCATCAGGGAGCAGAGATCAACGCGCGCGACGCCGAGTTCGGCGCCACACCGGCGGGCTGGGCCATCGAATACCTTCGCGAGATGGGCGGCTTCCTCGCCATCGAGCTAGACGATCTCGCCTTCGCCATCGGAAGAGGGGATGCGATCTGGGTTGCACGCCTTCTCAGGCGGTTCCCATGGCTTCATAAAGCCAGCAGTTCCGCGGGAACACCATTCTCACAGCTGGCTGAACAGACAGGGGATCCGCAGATAACCCGATTATTTCGGTCGACAGAACATCCAAGTGAGTGATCCAGCTTTCTGACCGACGCTATCATGCTGACAGTGGCACCCACGTCAGACATACAGCCCAGGCTTCGGATTCGCAGACCTTCTGTCCTGCGCCTTCTCCGAAGGCTTGGTCTCGGCATCGCAGTTCTCTGGTTGCTTGCAGCGTTATCGCTGATAGCTCTGCGATGGATCGACCCACCGACAACCGCCGTCCATATGCAGCGTCGTATCCAGTCATGGACGCATAGCGGGACCTACAACAAGCGTTACAAGTTCGTTCCGCTCAGCCAGATCTCGCCCGACCTGCAACATGCCGTGGTTGCAGCGGAGGACGCACGCTTCTACGAGCATCATGGCTTCGATTGGCACGAGATCCAGAACGCAGCCAAAGAGGACATGGAAGGAGAGCGCACGCGAGGAGCTTCCACCATTACGCAGCAACTGGTCAAGAATCTGTTCTTCGGAACAGGCCGTTCTGTCATCCGCAAGGTAGCTGAGGCAACGCTGGTACCGGTAGCGGAGCTGGCGCTAGGGAAGCAGCGCATTCTGGAGCTCTATCTCAACGTGGTGGAATGGGGTCCGGGAATTTACGGCGCCGACGCAGTCTGCCGCACGGACTATAGAACGTCAGCTCGGGGCATTAGCCGGGCGCAGGCGGCACGGCTAGCCGCGATTCTTCCTGCACCGCTAAAGCGGAGGCCCGAACGCATGAACAGTTACAGCGGAATCATCCTGAAGCGAATGGCGCAGATGGGCTGGTAGCCCTCCGGTCAC
>JAEKKE010000405.1 GCA_019510535.1 Acidobacteriota bacterium | reverse complement strand
AGACGGAAGCCAACGAAGCCGTCGCAATCAACACCACAACAATCGAAGCAGCAGTGTGCGCCCAGGAGTGAGAAGCAAATGCCATCTGCACGAAAACGGCCATCGTGTACTGCCGGGCTGCGGCGTCATGCGTCAGCGCCAGCATCGACTGCCATGGCAGCACTCCAAGCACCGACACATTCATCAGCACGTACAACGTGCCGACGATGATGATAGAGCCCAACACCGCCCTAGGGATCGTCTTCTCAGGCTTCTCTACCTCTGCGCCCAGGAAGCACGCGTTGTAGTAGCCCCAGTAGTCATAGGCTGAGACCAGCAGACCGGCGCCAAGTCCGTAGAAGAAGGCTGCGTCCAGATGGAAGGCTCCAGCGGGAAACGAGAAGGCCAGGCGCGGGGAGAAATGCGTAAAGCCGACCAGGATGACTGCAACCAAGGTCGCGACGACAACGATACCAGTCACACGGGCGATGTGGCCTACATGCGCGACCGGCCTGTACAACGCCACCAAGGCAATAGCGCAAGCACTCATCGCTATCAGAGTCTGGCCGCTGAAGATGATCGGCGCATGGAAGAGATGGCCGCTTGCAATTGGCTTTGAAGCGGATGGAACAAACCACGAGACATACTGCGCAAAACCAATGCAGCCTGAGGCGATCGAAAGCGGTGCGGAAAGAAGAAGCTGCCAGGCATACAGAAAGGCAAAGACTTTGCCCGCGCCATTCTTTCCGTAGATATGTTTTAGATAGGCATAGGAGCCACCGGCCTCAGGATAGGCGGTGCCAAGCTCGCTCCACACACAGCCATCGCAGAGGGAGAGTACCGCGCCCAGAATCCATCCGAGCATGGCCTGGGGACCGCCCATCGCGGTGACGATGAGTGGAAGCGTGATGAAAGGGCCCACGCCCACCATATCAATGATGTTGGCGCTGGTAGCCGCGGCGGTAGAAAGACCGCGTACGAGCTGCGGGTTCTTCTCAGCGACGGCCAAAGGCATCCACCGCCGCGTGCAGCCGTTGCGACGAAGCCGACAGATGATCGACCTCGCTGCGGTGCCATGCTGAGTCTTCGTGAAACTGCGACGTCGCGCGATGGATCTGCGGATTAAGAGCTGACGGAGCAGGACCTCCTGTTGTGGTCCGAACCGCAACAAAATTATCCGGATCGAGAGCACGCAGCAGCGTTGCACGCTCCATCGGCTTTGCTTGTTTTTCCCGGAGGGCGCTCTCTACAAAATCGACCATCGCTTCCGGCTGGTACCTTCCCATGGACGCTTTGACTGCTGTCGAAACGATAGCATGCGCATCGTGGAAGGAAAGACCAGCCTCGCGCGCCAACGTATCGGCCAACTCGGTCACAGCGAGAAAGTCGCCATGAGCGCGCGCGGAGAGCCGGTCAAGATCGAATGATGTCTCCTCTAAAACACCCGCCATCAGTCGTAAGGCGCGCAGGCCGTCGGCGAAGGCGAGATCAACCAGCGGTTGCAGTGAATCTTCGCTGTCGTTCATATCGGCGAACGGCGTGTTGTGCAGCGAGTTCAGCACCGCCTGTGACTCGCTCATAGCCCGCGAAGCCAGGATACGGGTGTGCTCCAAAGGCACCGGATTGCGCTTCTGCGGCATGATGCTCGAGACCTGCACGTACCCCTCTGACAGCCGCAGGAAGCCGAACTCGGCGGTCGACCAGAGCAGCATATCCTGCGTAAACCGGCCGAGGCTGACCATCAGCGTGGCGAGTACGGAGCATGGCTCGGTGATGTAATCCACTGCCGCAATCGCTCCATAGGTATTGATCTGCAGGCCTTTGAATCCGAGCAGTTCCGCGGTGCGTTCGCGGTTAATCGGAAACCCTGTACCCGTAATCGCGCATGCGCCCAGAGGCGACTGATTCACGTGGGAATAGGCGGCACGTAGACGTTCCGTGTCACGCTCCAACACCTCGATAATCGCCATCAGGTAATGCCCCATGGTTGTAGGCTGGGCTGGCTGATTGTGCGTGTAGGCCGGGATAAGAGCGGAACGATACTCTCCTGCGAGACGCAGCAGGACTGACCGCAGGGCAAGACACGCCTCGGCTACCTCCAGCAGCCGGCCACGCAAGACCATACGGTACATCGTCATATCCAGATCGTTGCGGGAACGGGCCGTATGAATACGCCCGGCATCCTCTTCCCCGCAAAGCTCGGCAAGCTTCCGTTCGACCAGGAAAAACAGGTCCTCCACGGACCCGTCATACTTCGCCGCCGCAATCTCCTGCAACGGGAGCGCCTTCAGTCCCTGAAAACAATGTGCCGCCGTCTCTTTGGAGATGATCTGTTGCTCGGCGAGCATCAGCACGTGCGCGTAGTCGATCTCCAGCATGGCCGGCAGAAACAGGCGCTTGGCGTCCTGAAAGACATGGGAGAGCACCTGATCGCGATAAATAACTGCCGGAAACGTCGAACTCTTTGAGGATGCCATGATGCCTTCTGCAAATTGGAAGGGCCGCAGGACAGTATGTACCCGCGGCCCTTGTGATGGATAGTTAGAAACGAATCGCCGCGCCCCACTGAACGATACGCTGTTCCAGTACGCTGGTGCGGGTCGTTGTCGTGGCGCCATTCGCAACACCAGTTGAGGTATTGACCGGCTGCGTGATAGCAAGCGTGCTTACGTTGTTCGTGTTTAGGATGTTATTCGCCTCCAGAAGGAAGGTCGGCGCGAAACGATCCTTGATCTTCGGGAAGGTACGCGTGTAGCGGGCATCGATCTGGGTGATCGAAGGCCCACGAGCCGAGTTCCGACCGACGAAGGCAGGGCGAGCCACACCACTGGTTGCCGCATCGCCATAGAAGGTCGTGTTGCTGGCCAGGATGTTCGCCTGATCTCCGGAGGAGATATTGCCGAGGATCGCGAGCATATTGTGGTTCGCAATCTCACGGCCTACACGGTTACCGACATTGAACTGCGGTTCGAGCACGGCGGACATGTTGAATGCATTCGGCCGGTTTACCGAAGAATTGCCGCGATCGAACTTGCGGTTCAGCGTATTCGAGACGCCCAGGTTCTGTTCAAAGGTGTTGACCTCTGGAGCGTCGGAGATGACGTGCGACCAGGTGTAGTTGGCATTGAACTGCATGCCACGCATGGGCGTCATCGTCACGTTGGCAAACATGGCATTGAAGCTCGAGTTCGCTCCGGACTCCACCCGGTTCACCTGATCGAAGCGCGGATCATACCGGGTCGACGAGTTCGCCGCCGCGCTGAAGATTGGACGGCCATCAGCCAGCGTTGCTCCTGTAGGGATGACGTTGACGTTATGCATCCACGGCAGGTTTCGGCCGTTGGACATGATGTAGCCGAGCGTTGTCGAGATGTGATTTGTGAGTTGCTGGGTCACCTGTAGATTGATATTCCAGGTGTACTCGTTCTTGATATTCGGATTGATAGTCGTCACGTTCTGCGTGGCGCCTGCACCTGAAGCAGGAACAGTGGGAAAAGCGGGGCGTCCCGGAGTACCACTAGCCCCTCCGATATAGGTAAAGGAGGAGGTACGGTTCGAGCCGTCCAGGTTCAAGGCATTGAACCAGAGGTTGGTTGGAGTCTGCTGATAGAAGATTCCGGCGGAGACCTTCAACGTCGTCGTGTCGGTTGCGCGATAGCTGAAGCCCAGACGCGGAGCGAAGTTGGTGCTGGGAACGTTGAACTTACGCGAATCCGGATAAAGCGCACTGGAATTCGCCTGGGGTGAAGAGAAACGATCGTAACGAATGCCATACACCGCCGTCAGGCGAGGCGAAAGCTGCCAGGTGTCCTGCGCGTAGCCGCCATAAAAGAGCGAGGTATAGCCGATACCATTGACATCCGTCTGCGAGGCATAGTTAGCGTAGCCGTAGGGATCGGTGCCATTCTTAGCGTTCAGATAGGCCTGAACTGTGGCGAAGGTGTAGCGGTTGAACGAGACCAGGCGCTGCCGGTTCTGCAGCTGCGACAGGACAAAGCCGGCCTTGATCGTATGCGGTCCGCGAACGTAGCTGATGTTCTCGGAGCCGGAGGGCTGTTTATCGTTGTATTGATCTCCACCGCTGCTGGTTCCGTTGAAGGCGGCGATGTTGGAGATCACAATTGCCGGTCCTTTCCCCGTGCTGGGTCCAGCGAAGTGAGTATTAGAGCGGAACGGCACCGAGAAGCGGAACTCATTCACCAGGCTGTTCGAAATCATTGAGATCCACTGCAGCCCGAAGACGTGCGCGCGATCCTTGAAGTCCACATTCGCGGTGGTCGCGTTGATCCCGCCGACCTGTGTATTGAACGGGAAGGAGTTCCGGAAGTAGTTGTAACGCAGGAAGACGGAGTTTTTCGCATCGATATTGTAGTCCGTACGAACATCGACGAAGGTACCGTGCAACAGGCCGGGAGCGGGTACAAGCTCCGACGCCGCCAGGCCGATTGCCGCTGCATTTGCTGCCGTGATGGTTACAGGCGCCGGGCTACCACGCAGTACGTGTTCGTAGGATCCGAAGAAGAATAACTTGTCCTTCTTGACCGGCCCGCCAAGGTTGAAGGAATGGTCTTCAAGAATCAGATTCGGCTTCGTCGGGCTCGTCACCTTGTTCTGCAGCAGCGGATAGGCCGTGGCGTCGACCCAGCGTTTGATGAACTGATAGGTACCGTGGAACTGATTCGTACCGGAGTTGGAAATGACGTTGTACACGTCGCCGGTGGTCCAGCCGTACTCAGGAGCGAAGGAGTTGGAGACTGTCTGCACTTCCTTCACGAAGATATTGCCGATGGGGAACAGGCGAAGGCCAGTACGATCGGCCTCGGTGTTCACCATTCCGTCCATCTGGTAGTTGATACGGTCCATCAGACCATTGGTATTCAGCGTACGAGGAATACCAAGCTCCGGGTTCGGGTGCCCCGATACACCGGGCTGAAAGACGATGAAGTTATAGGGATTCCGTGAGGTCAGCGGAACGTTCTCAATCTCGGTTTGAGTGAGAGTACGCTGTACGTTCAGATTGGTGGGATCGATTGAGGCAATGGAAGCCTCAACTGTCACGGCTGTGTCTGCCGTACCGACTTTCAGATCACCATCAATGACGGCCTCGGTACCGGCGTTGAGGTTCACACCGGATACCTTCAGAGGAGAGAACCCCGTTGATGTGATATTGACGATGTATTCACCCAGTGGCAAATTGACCAGCACATAATAACCATCGTTGCCAGTAGTTACGGTGCGTGTAAATCCTACTGAGGCATTCGTTACAGTGACCGTCGCCCCCGCGATGGCTGCACCGCTCGGATCCGCGACACGGCCGCGGATTGTTCCATTGATGGATTGCGATTGTCCATATGCCGCGGGTCCTGTGAGAGCAACAGGCCCAAGCATGGCAAACGCTAGCAGAACTGATCGAACACGATGAGTTCTCATAGTTTGACCTCCCCCATTCAGCAACTGACCTTGAAATTTGAACCACGTACCCGGATGGCCTGCCGGCGACTACTCCAGCGCGGCCTCCGTTACTGCTACTGCATTGTTCAACCCAGCAGCTTGCTGTCCATGGCCTGAAGCGACAGAGCCACGGAACCATAGAGCTGGGCCTCGGGCCCAAGGACGCTACATCGCACTCGCGGATGAGGAAAGTCGCTCTCCGCGAGAACACCACCCACGGCTTCACACAACGCCAGGTGCGATCCAATGCCTCCCCCCATAACGACCAATGATGGGTTGAAGAGCAACGTGATGGTCGCAATGGCATCGGCAAGAATGCGTGCCGTGTTCTTCAGGACGGCCTTCGCCTGCACATCGCCGGAGGCCGCTCGATCAAAAACCTGCGAAGCGCGCAAGGCACGAAGCTCGGCGTCATTCCGGGTTGCACGGTCCAGTTCGTCCCGCCACTGTGCTTCGATACCACCGCCACCGATCACACGCTCCAATTGGCCGGTGCGATGCATTTCAAGGGGTTCACGCGGCATTCCAGGAACACCGAGATAACCGATTTCGCCGGCGCTCCACGCCGAGCCATGATGGATCTGACCACCAAGGAAAATACCGGCGCCGACGCCGGTTCCCATGGCGATAAACACAAAGTCGTCGACGTTCTCGGCTGCGCCGTGCCAGTGCTCCCCCACGGCGGCGAGGTTCGTATCGTTCTCTGCGATCACCTCAAACCCAAGCTGGTCTTCCAGCAGAGCTCGCAACTGAACCTCATCCCATCCGGTCAGGTTCGGAGCAGACAGAACCACGCCGCGCGCTACATCGGTCACACCGGGCGCGCCCACGGTCAGGTGCTTCACCTTCTTGAGGGAGACTTTTGCGTCCGCGCACATCTGCGTCAGTCCACAGCGAAGCAGGTGGCAGATCGAAACGGGATCCTTTTCCCGCGCTCCCAGCTTGCAGGCCCACTGCGCCACCGGCGTGCCATCCAGGTCGGCGAGCATCATGCGCAGACGCGTTCCCCCGATATCGGCGCCGGCAACATAGGCATGTTCCGGCCGAAAGCGAAGCAGTTCCGCGGGACGGCCGCCGGAGGAGATTCCCTCTCCCAGATATTCGATCAGCTCCAGCGCCTCCAGGTCCGCGATCGCCGCAGTCACTGTCGGGGCAGATAACCCTGACATCCGCACGAGATCGGCACGGGAGCAGGGGGAGTTCTCCCGTACCAGTTGAAGAAGCGCCCGGTTGTTCGAATGGCGCAGATTTGCCGGACGAGAGATGCGCGGCTCACGCGAATTGGCAAGCGTAGAAGACATAGTCAGTTGTAGGCAGATTATAAACAAACTTTACAAAGTCGCAAGTGGGTGATATCAACAAGGACAATCCAACATCACTCATCGGCGGGTGGCCTCCTGTGTTCGCTCGCCGAGGAATGGCTCACACATGACGTGGAAGCACTGCATATCGTACTCCCTGGCCGCATGGCTTGCGTTCTCTCCAATGACGGCTACGGCGCAGGCAGGTCCGCAGCCCCGCTATCTCTCTCCGGAGGCTTATCCCCTTCCCCTGGATCGTGGCGCCTCCGGTCTGTGGCAGTCGCTGCAAAAGCTGAAGACCCGCGCCAGCCTGATGATGGTTGTCGCCCATCCCGACGATGAAGACGGCGGCATGCTGGCCTATGAAAGCCGCGGCCAGGGCGCCGATACCACGCTGCTGACGCTCAACCGCGGAGAAGGCGGCCAGAACGTTATGACCGGGGACTACTGGGATCAGCTTGGCATCATGCGTACGCATGAACTGCTCGCCGCCGGCTCTTACTACGGGGTCCACCAGAACTGGACCCGGGTTGCCGACTACGGTTTTTCTAAAACGCTGGATGAAGCGCTGAAGAACTGGGGCCACGATCGCGTGCTCTACGACGTCGTGCGCCAGGTGCGCATCAGCCGTCCGCTGGTCATTACCAGCGTCTTCGCCGGACCAGATAGCCGCGGGCCTGAAGCCATGGTCTCCATTGAAGGTCTACGCCCGCGTTCCCTTCGCCCGGGTCACCAAACAGGGCATCTTCGATTACGCTACCGGCAAATGGGAGCCTGTGCGCTTCAAGAACTACGTCACCGGCTCGTGGATTGAAGGAGTTCCCTCCAAAACCCTCGACATTCCCGAAGGAGAGTACAACGCACTCTTCGGACGCAGCTATCTTTCGGTGGCTCGTGAAGGCCTGGCCAACCAGAAGTCGCAGAACGACGGTGTCGGCATTCCGCTGCCCGCGCAGTTCAATTCGCCCTACCATCTCTACGCCTCGCGTGTGAACGGCGATACGCTGCCAGCTACGGAGAAGACATTCTTTGACGGCATCGACATCTCGCTCTCCGGTATCGCGGACTACGCTCCTGTCGCCGACCGCGCAGCGTGGCGCAAAGGTCTGGAGGAGCTGCAACAGATCGTCAGCGAAGCCACCGAGAAGTACAGCGCCGCGAATCCGTCGCAGTCTGCCGCGGCACTTGCTCGCGGTCTGGAAAAGACACGTACTCTCCAAAATGAGATCAAGCGCGGCAGCCTTCCAGAATCAGCAAAGTACGACATGCTGCACGAACTCTCCATCAAGGAAGATCAGTTCAACGACGCGCTGTCTCAGTCTCTCGGCGTCATGCTGATCGCCAGCGTCAATCCAGTGGGCGAAAAGCCGCGTATGGGGCCATTTGGAGAGCTGCGCGGCAACACGCCGACCTATCAGGTCGCTATCCCCGGACAACCGGTCTCGGTCAATGTTCACATTGCCAACCAGGGAACACAGAACGTCGCCATCGATGATCTCTCAGTCTTCGGGGACTCTGGTGACTGGAAGTGGGCAGCGACCAGTAAACCCGCTGCTTCCATGAATGCCGGCCAGGCAGATGACCTGACGGTTGAGGGAGTTGTCCCCGACAACGAACCCATCACCAAGCCTTATTTCAGCCGGCCCACGCTGGAGCAGTCCTACTACAACCTGGACAATCCGGCATATCTCGGACTTCCGACAATGCCCTACCCCGTCACCGCGCGCCTGAAATACAGCTTCCAGGGCGTGCAGGCAAGCGTAACTGGAACGGTACAGACAACACACCGCATCAATGGCATCGGTCCCGTTCCGGAGCCGTTGATGATCGCGCCGGCCATCTCGGTGCTGGTCTCTCCGGAAGCAGGGGTAATCCCTTCCAACAACGCAAAGCTCACCCTCAAAGTGACGCTGCGCAGCAACGTCAAAGGCCCAGCCGAAGGAGAGGTTGCACTGAACCTGCCCGAGGGCTGGACCTCGTCGCCACGCGCTGCATCCTTCTCCACCGCGCGTGACGGCGACGAGAAGAACCTGTCCTTCGATGTCACTCCCAAAAACGTGAAACTGAAACCTTACACCATTACCGCTGTCGCGAAGTATGCAGGCAACGAGTACAAGGAAGGCTTCACCACAATTACATGGCCTGGGCTGCGGCCCTATCCGTCCTACCGCCCGGCAACCTATCGCACGACGGGTGTGGACCTGAAAACGCCTGCCGATCTGAAGGTCGGCTACATCATGGGTACCGGCGAAGATGTACCGGCCTCGCTCAGCGATGCAGGTGTGAGGGTGACGCAGCTCTCCGCGGGTGATCTCGCCACCGCGAATCTGAGTGGGTTCGATGCCGTAGTCATTGGCATTCGCGCCTACGCCAACCGCCCTGACCTGCGGGCGAATAACAATCGTCTGCTGGAGTACGTCAACAATGGCGGCACGGTAGTGGTGGAGTACCAGACCAATGAGTACGATCACAACTACGGACCATACGCCATCTCTGTGCCGGCTGACGCGGAGAAGGTCGTGGATGAGACCTCCACGGCAACCATCCTCGACTCCGCCGACCCGCTGCTGAACTGGCCTAACAAGATCACCAGCGCGGACTTCAATAACTGGGTGGAAGAGCGCGGCCATGGCTTCGCACGCGCGTGGGATCCGAAGTTCACGGCCCTGACGGAGATGCATGACGACGGGCAGGACGTGCAAAAGGGTGGACTGCTTTACGCCAAATACGGGAAGGGCCAGTACATCTACACGTCGTTCGCCTTCTTGCGGCAGATTCTGGAGGGCGTCCCCGGATCCTTCCGCATCTACATGAACCTGATCAGCGCCTCCCGCAACCCGGCGTGGAAGACGTCGTTAGCGGCTACGAAGTAGCCGCTAACGCTTCGCATCTTTGGCCCTTATCCGTGCGGATAAGGGCCATTTTTTGTGGCTGCTATTTGTGGCGAGAGAGCAGCGACTCAGCCTTTGGATTCCAAGTCAGCGTGATCCAGGCACTTCCATTTCGTTGCGGACCAGGCTGCAGCACTGGAATCAGCCAACGCTCATACTGGGCAAACGCCGTCATGGTCCATTCCTTCGACAAGGCAAACGATCCCGTGAACGACACATCCGTAATGGACTGGCTTCCAGGCAGCATGCGTCCCCCCTGCACATGACGAAAGAGTCCCGTATAGGTCGTCCGTCCTGATTTCCAGTACGTGGTGGAGACCTCGTAGGCCCGTGCATCGCGTCCCACGGCATTTCCCAGCAAGAATCCCTTGTTGGTATTTGCATCACGGTACTGGTTATTGATAAAGAAGCGGGTGCCGCCTTCGTCCTCGCTCATCGCCATCGAACTGGGAGCCTCAAAACGAAGATCCATGTGATGAAGGAACGGCAACTGCGAAAGATAGAATCCCGGATTCCAGGCAGCGCGACGCGGATTATCGATCGGATTCAAGTCATCATCAGCATACCCATCGGCATAGACCGTCAGATATCGTTCGAGCCCCGGAACATGGAGACGAAGATCAAATCCGCTCTTGCGGTCACCGGGATCTGTCCGGTCGCCATAGGCAAAGGTTGCCCCAGTCGAATTCGAACTAAAGAAATTATCCTTCAGGCTTCCGAGTGTCATCGGATGCCCGGAACCCCATAACAATGACCAGCGAGTGAACCCGATTTCCAGATGATTGAAAAATGTTAACTCCGCCTTCTGCCCGTTGAAATAGGGGCGCGCCGGGTACTGATGTCCCGAGAGCTTTCCAAAGACGACGTCATAGCGGTAGGTCACGGCGCC
>JAEKKE010000404.1 GCA_019510535.1 Acidobacteriota bacterium | reverse complement strand
CAATGAAAACGCAGCTGCACGCCTTTCCGGGATACCCAGAAACAGGGAATGCTCTGGAGGCATTTTGGAAGGGATATCCAGTGGATCTGTACTAGGGAATTTTCTATTGGAGCTTAGCGTTGGCTAGAGGATTTTCGTAAGTCGCTAAGTTGTTGGGGAGTTTGGAGGCGCGGGTCGGAATCGAACCGACGCATAAAGGTTTTGCAGACCTCTCCCTTACCACTTGGGTACCGCGCCGAATGCTGTAGGGATTGACAGCAGTGGAGGGACTTTATTGGAGCGGGAGACGGGATTTGAACCCGCGACATCTTCCTTGGCAAGGAAGCACTCTACCACTGAGCTACTCCCGCCCGTTCCAAGAACAACTATATCGATTGGGGCGAAATCAATCAAGTCCGCCCATTACCTAGTTGTTGGAAACCGTGATCGGAACCAGGGGGCCTGTATTTCCTTTACGACGGCTGCGAACGATGTGGGGCGTCAACAGAATGACCAGATCGCTCTTGCTGCGTGAGCTCTGCTTGTTTGTGGTGCTGCCAAAGCCAGGCAGCTCGCTCAGCCCCGGCAGGCCGCTGACCGCGTACGCTTCCTGCTCTGACATGGCCGATACCAGCATGATGGTGTCTCCGTCATGTGTCGTGACGTCTGATGCGTACTGACGGCTTGCGAGCACAGGGATGCCGTTCAACGAGCTTCCAGCCAGTGCTTCGATCTTGAAGTCCATCTTGACGTGAATGTCCCCCGTCTTCTGAATAGTCGGCTCGGCCTTGAAGGTCAGCCCCAGGTCCTCATATTGAATCTGCGGAATGGCGTTACTCAGCAGATTGGACGAGGAGGAATTGGTTCCCAGATACTGCGCCAGCAGGGATGAGGCTGTTGATGATGCCGACGAGGTGAGATCCGAATAGAGAGAGGTTGCGATCGGATAGCGCGTTCCCGCGCGGAAGGTCGACTGCTCTCGATCACGGACACGCAGCATCACGTCATCCAGGGCACGTGAATCAGATGACGTGAAACCCAGGTTCAGTATCGGTGTGAGTCCGGCAGAAAGGACAGTAGTCGTCAGGCCTCCGCCAACGGCGAGGAACGAATTGGTCAGCAAGCTGGAGCTCACAACGCCCGAAGCCAACAGATACAGTGCAATCTGCGTCGGTGTTGTCGACGAGGTGAAGATGCCGGCTGCATAGAGCTGATTGATCAGGCTCTGGTTAGACGAGATGATGCTCTGCGCCTGTGAAGCAAGGTTGTAAGCGCTAAGCTGTGTCGGAAGAATGACGCCCACATTCCGCGTACGCGAGGTGTCCAGGGCATAGACCTTCAGGTCAAAGACAACTTCGCTTCCGCCATCCAGAAGGTCGCTGAGCACGGCATTCATGGCGTTGATGGACTGTTGCGGCGCTCGTACCACCAGGTTTCCTGAATTTACCTGGACTGTCGCCAGCTTGATATCGAAGACCTGACGCACAACGTTGCCCAACTCGGTCATCTGATTGTTATTCAGGCCGGCAAGGTACACCGTTTCCTGAAGGAGATGCTCGTACTGGTCGTGATTCTCCAGGGTGTCGCCGGCGACGATGATGGTGTGTTCGTCAACGGGAACGGCGAAGGCGTGGAAGAGCTGGCCAAGAATATCGAGACAACGCTGATAGGTCAGGCCGTCGAGATCAATCTTCGTCTGCTCGCTGCTGAGGCCGTTGCCAAAGATAACGCGCAGGCCGGCCTGGTTGGCGGCTGCCATATAGGCTTCGCGCGCTCCTCCCCGCAGGTGCAGGCTGATCGGGGTGTTTTTGAGGGCCAGGGAGATCGGACCGGCAAGCTGTGGCGCTGCATCGGCAGGCAAGGTGGGCACAGCCTCAACACGCGGCGTGGTATCGAGGTTGGCGAAATGCTGCGTCACGATCGGATTGTCCGGAGCGAGGGCACGAGCCTGCTCCAGAAGGCGGGACGCATCCGTCAGGTTCCCCGAAAGCCCGGCATTGGCTGACTGTTGTACCAGCCCCGTGACACGGTGTTCCCGGGCGGTTAGCGCGGCGGCGGCATACTCAGCCTTGGAGGGATCCAGCTTGAAAGCCCTGGCAAAGGCTTTCTCGGCGGCAACCAGATCGTTCCGGTCCAGTGCCCGTGCACCCTGCAGGTAAGCATCGGCAGCCTTCCTGGCTTGTTTTGCCGAGACCGGTTTGGCAGGAGTCTGCGCACCGACGTACGACCACGCGGCGGCCGCAAACAAGACTGCGGCCACGGTGATGCGAAGATGCTTCATCGAAGTGTTAGACGCGAAAGAACGGGATTAGAGCATTTTCCTGTTGTTTGGTATCCCGGTAAAGGAATGTCGCGGCGTTTTATTGCGGAAAACGCCCATAAATGCAGAAGCCCTACGCTAGACCTACAGGAAAAACGCTCTAGCGTGCGCCGACCACGACATTGAATGCCGGCCGCTCCACATGGCGCTCACTGCGCACGGGACGGCGGAGGCCATTGCGGATGGCGTTCGAGTCCATGTTCAGTTCGGCCAGAGTACGGGAGAGCGTATTGCGGTGCATGCCAAGCTCTTCCGCAGCCTTGCACTGGTTGCCGCGATGATGCGCAAGCACTTCGAGGATGTAGCGCTTCTTGAACTCGCGCACAGCGTCGGTATAGCTGATTCCTGCATTGTGCATCTGTGCGACTAGAGTCTCAAGTTCTCGCTTCATTTCTTCCTCTTCGAAGTTACAGTCGTTCTCTTACCGATGTCGGGAGACCGTAGCGGCCTCTTTTTTGAGTTGCGAGACACCGTTCATCACGCGCTGCTGAAAATCAGTTGGCACGATGAAGGATACCCCATGCGATGCGGTTAGGAAATAGGGAGCCAGATACGACTGGCGAAACAGGGTCGATTTGGGCAAAAAAGCCGCAACGGACATGACAATTGCCGTAACAGCCAGACAACCGCGCAGAAATCCAAAACAGGCGCCTCCCATGCGATCAGCCATGCCAAGTCCAACGGCCTCACAGCTTTTGCGGATGGCAAAGCCGACCAGTGTTGCCAGCAGCATGACCGCAAAAGCGATGATCAAAAATGCCGCCGTCTCAGCGGCTGGCCGTGCCGTGATCCATCGGGCCAGAAGAGCCGCGACCTGCGGATAGTACATCCCCGCCAGCACGATGCCGAGTGCGATGCCTGCCAAGGAAAACAATGACCGGATGAGGCCACGCAGAAAGGCGGCAATCACCGACCAGGCAAGTAGAGCGACGATGGCGTAATCCACCGGGGTCATCACTTTTATTTTGAGTGATACCCGCCGGATTTAGCTGTTGACTCTTTGGCTACACCTCAATTTGGCTACGCCTCAAGAGGGTGGCCGGTGATCCGTTGATACGCCTCGAGGTACTTCGCGCGGGTATTGACGATAACCTCCTCCGGCAGAGAGGGCGCGGGAGCCTGCTTGTTCCAGTGGATCGATTCCAGATAATCGCGCACGTACTGCTTATCGAACGAAGGCTGTGCCCCGCCGGGAGAGTACAGATCGGCGGGCCAGTAACGCGAGGAGTCCGGCGTCAACACCTCGTCCGCCAGCGTGATAGCGTCGTCGATTACGCCAAACTCGAACTTGGTATCTGCCAGGATCAGCCCCTTCGATTCGGCATGAGCGGAGGCTTTGGCATAGATGGCTAAGGTCAGGTCACGCAGCTTGTTGGCGGTTTCGCGTCCGACAACCCGGATCACGTCTTCGAAAGAAATGTTTTCGTCGTGCCCCACGTTGTTCTTGGCTGCGGGCGTAAAGATCGGTTCCGGCAGCCGGTCAGACTCGCGAAGGCCTTTGGGCAAAGGAATGCCGCAGATCATGCCAGTCTTCTGGTAGTCCTTCCATCCGGATCCGGAGATGTATCCGCGAACGACACACTCAACCGGGAACATCTCCGCCCGCTTTACCAGCATCGAGCGCCCCTGAAGCTGCATGGCATATTCCGGCAATGTAGCCGGGTACTTGGCTACGTCGGCAGTGATCAGATGGTTGGGGACGATCTCCTTCAGGTGTTCGAACCAGAACAGAGAGAGCTGCGTCAGCACCTTCCCCTTGTCCGGAATACCCGAGCCGAGCACATGATCGAATGCCGAGATGCGGTCAGTTGCAACGAACAGGAGTTCACGGTTGCTGACCGCCAGAATATCGCGCACCTTACCGCGAGCAGTGAGCGGCAGAGGCAGGTCGGTTTGAAGTAATGCTTGATGCATATGGGGAAAACATGAGTGTATCAGTGGTTACTTCGATGCGGGAAGAGACTGCTGCGTGGATCTGTTCTAGGCCGCCTCATTCCGCGGCTTAGGTGGATGCGACAGCTGTTCCCGTGCCAGCTTGCGCTCGGCGATGGCCGCCTCCAGCTCTGAATTGAACTCCGCTCCCAGCAGGATTGTGAGGGCTGTCAGGTAAAACCACGTCAGCAGGATGACGACAGCTCCCAGAGAACCGTAGGTCACTGAGTAGTTGTTGAAGAAGTGCAGATAGGTTCTCAACCCAATGGAGGCGGTCAGCCAGCAGGTAATGCCGAGTGCTCCTCCTGGTGTAAGCCAGCGCCATGCGCGGACCTTGAAATTTGGCGCGAAGTAATAGAGCAAGGCGATTGTGAGTGCGAGGAAGGATCCGCCGACCGCATAGCCGAGAATACGCGCCATCCAGCCCGCCACCGTGGGAAGGCCAATCGTTGCGGTAAACCAGTGGCCGAGCAGGTCACCTCCCAGCATGGATGACAAAGAGAAGGTAAGCATGATGGAGATAACGACTGTCAGCACGACCGCGGAGAGACGAGCCCGCAGATACGAGCGCGATTCCCGGATGTTGTAGACCGAATTTAAGGCTTCCTGCATGGCTGAAACACCGACGGAGGCAGACCACAGCGCTGCCAGCAAGCCGATGGTCACCTTCCCGGTGGTGGAGTGCGCCGTCGTCTGATCGAAGGTGTGCAGAACCAGGTCGAATGCCTGAGCCGGAATCACCTTGGCGAGATATTGCAGGATCTCCATGTAAAACCCTGTTGCGGATTTGGCCGCAATGCCGAGCAGGGAACTGGTTGCGATGAGCGCGGGGAAGACTGCAAACAGGAAGTAATACGCCAGCTGTGCCGAACGGCCTAACAAGTCATCTTTCAGGAGAGATCGCGCGGTTCGTCGCAGCACAACACGCAGGCTGATGCCTTCCAGGTTCCATAGAGACCGCAGCGGAGACCGGTTGACCATGTCCCATACGTACTGCGGCGCCGAAGGACTCTTCGGCTCGGGTTGGGGATCCCGCCACATGCATCTACGTTGGATGACGAGATTGAGGCAGGGTTTGGATGCATACCCACCTTATGCAAAACAAAGGGCCTCCAACGGAGGCCCTTTGTCGTTCTGTTGCTTATATTTAGGCGGCGTTTGTCGTCCGGTCCGCCCGGTTCAGATTCACGCTGACAATGCGCGAGACGCCCGGCTCCTGCATGGTGACACCGTAGATCATGTCGGCTTCTGACATCGTGCGCTTGTGGTGCGTAATCACCACGAACTGCGTATTTGCTGACATCTCGCTTACCAGCCTGGCAAAGCGGCCGACGTTGGTTTCGTCCAGAGGTGCATCGACTTCGTCCAGGATGCAGAACGGCGCCGGGGCGTAGAGGAAGATGCCGACCAGCAGGGAGAACGCCGTAAGGGCCTTTTCTCCACCGGAGAGCAGCAGAATGTTCTGCAGCTTCTTCCCCGGAGGTGAAGCGATGATGTCGATACCGCTCTCGGAGATGTTGTCCGGATCGGTCAGCTTCATCATGGCCTGGCCGCCATTGAAGAGTTTGGTGAACGTCGTTGAGAAGTTCTCGTTGATCTGTGCAAATGCCTCTTCGAACTTGGTACGCGAGACCTCGTCGATTTCCTTGATCGACTGCTGGGTGTTCTCGATCGAATCCAGCAGGTCTTTGCGCTGTCCTTCGAGGAAACCATGACGCTGCTCTGTCTCGGAGAACTCTTCCAGGGCCATCATGTTGACCGGTCCCATGTTCTCGAGCTTCTGCTTCAGGCTGCCTGTCTCTTCGCCGGCTGCGGTAAGCTCATCTCCGCTGATACGCAGCGTTAGTTCGTCAGCACGCAGCTCCGCTGCCTCGACACCCAGGTCCGCCATGGTTTGTGCTTCGAGATGCTCGATGTCAGAGCTCAGACGTGCTGCCTGTGCTGTGAGTGCGCTGCGCTTCTCGCGCTGAGCATCGGTCTCGGCACGCAGCGCCTTCAGTCTCTGCTCAAGCTCCGTCAGCGAGGTACGGAGCGCGGTCGCTTCAGAGGTAAGTGTCTGCTGTTCGGAGATTGCCTGCTCTCGCTGCGCCGCCAGCACGGTCTGCTGCTCGGCCAGTTGCAGGTTCTCCTCTTCGCGGCGCTGCTTCTCCGTAGCTCCGGAGGTAAGCTGCTGCTCCATCTGGAGGAGCCTTTGCTGCTGGCCGTTGAACATGCGCTGGTTCTGTTCAAACGCAGCCGTTGCATTGCGACGTCGCTCTTCCAGGCCGGCGAGCTGCGCTGAGGCTGCGGCGGCCTCAGACTGCAGCACCTCGCGGCTCAGACGCAGCTCGTCCATGCGTGCCGTGAACTCGGCGATACGGCCTTCGGCAGAGGCGCGCTCGGCCTCGTACTTTGCAGCCTCTTCCTGCTTGCGGCTGATCAGATCCTGCTTGGCATTGCGTGCCTCGCGGTTGCGCTCGACAGAGAGCTGCCAGTCGGCCAGGCGACGTTCAATACGGGCAGCCTCAGACTCCATTTGGCGCAGGGCCGCACCCTGGTTGGCAGACTCGCGCTCGGCTTCGCGCCGCTCAGCCTGCTTGTGTTCCAGAAGCTGCGACAGCTCGGTGATCTGACGGGCCAGGGTAGCCGCGTGGATCTCGGTCTGTGACAGCTCCGCCTCAAGCGCCTCAAGCTTGATCTGAATCTCACGCAGCTCGCGCTTCAGCGCCAGGGGGCCTTCGCCGCGTGGACGTCCGCCGGTGACCGTAACGTTATGGAAGGTTTCGCCGGATGGCGAAAGGAAGAAGGCATCCGGATTCTGCAGCGCAAGGTCGCGCGCCGTGGAAGAGTCCGGCGTGACATATCCCTCACGCAACTTCGGAAGGACCACCTCGAGCGATTTGCCGAAACCGTTTAAAACGCGGATGCAGTTCTTCAGTGGCACAATGCCGGTGTGCCCGGTAGTGTTCGCCGTGGATTCCATGCCCGCAGTGAAAGAAAACCGAGCCTGTGAGTCAGGAGGATGCACCAGGAATGTCGCACGGCCTTCAACGTCGGACCGCAGCATCTGCATGCCCTGGTCGGCGGCATCCCAGCTCTTGACGACAATGTAGTTCAACTCGTCACGCAGGAACTCGTCGACGACCTGCTCATACTGGCCATCGACTTCCAGAAAGTCGGCGAGGGTTCCGATGGGTGCAACCGCATTCGCGGAGGCATTGTGGCGGAAGATGTTGCGGACCGTGTCGGTCGAGTAGCTGTGCTCGCGGATCAGGGCATCCAGTGAGTTACGGCGGCCAAGCAGGGTAGCAACCTCAGCGCGAAGCTGGTCGCCACGGCGCTTGGTCTCAGACTCTTCTGAGCGTTTGCTCTCAAGCTGAATGCGCAGATCGGCGATCTCAGCTTCAAGGCGCTGCA